>SXXD01000285.1 GCA_005789685.1 Burkholderiales bacterium | reverse complement strand
TCTCCTAGTCGCACGACATGAACACCGCCAACTGGATTCCCGACCTGTTCATGCGCCGGGTCATGGAAAATGGCACTTGGACCCTGTTCTCGCCATCCGACTGCCCCGACTTGCACGACAAATTTGGCATTGCGTTCGAAAAAGCCTATGTGGCTTACGAGCAAAAAGCCGCCGCCGGCGAGATCAAGCCCAGCCGCACCATCCAGGCCAATGACCTGTGGCGCAAAATGCTCTCTATGCTGTTTGAAACGGGCCATCCTTGGATCACTTTCAAAGACGCTTGCAACATTCGCTCACCACAGCAGCACGCTGGCGTGGTGCACTCTTCCAATCTGTGCACCGAGATCACCCTGAACACCAGCGACACCGAAACCGCGGTGTGCAACTTGGGTTCTGTGAATTTGCCACAGCACTTGATGGACGGTCCCAACGGCAAACAAATTGACCACGCCAAACTGCAGCGCACCATTAAAACGGCCATGCGCATGCTCGACAACGTGATCGACATCAACTACTACGCTGTGAAAAAAGCACGTGACTCTAATATGCGTCACCGCCCCGTGGGCTTGGGCCTCATGGGCTTCCAAGATGCGCTGTACCAAAAGCGCGTGCCTTATGCCTCTCAAGAAGCGGTTGAATTTGCAGACACTTCCATGGAAGCCATCTGCTACTACGCTTACTGGGCCTCCACCGAGTTGGCTGCCGAGCGTGGCAAGTACTCTAGCTACAAGGGCTCACTGTGGGACCAAGGCATCATGCCCCTGGACACCCTCGATTTGCTTCAAAAAGAACGTGGCGGCTTCGTGGAAGTTGATCGCAGCAGCACCATGGACTGGGATGCCTTGCGCAAAAAGATTGCCAAAGACGGCATGCGCAACTCCAACTGCGTGGCCATTGCGCCTACGGCCACCATCTCCAACATCATTGGTGTCGATGCCTGTATCGAGCCATGTTTTGGCAACTTGTCAGTCAAATCCAACTTGTCTGGCGAATTCACCATCATCAACAGCTATCTGGTGCGCGACTTGAAGCGACTGGGACTGTGGGACGACGTCATGGTCATGGACTTGAAGCACTTCGACGGCTCATTGCGCCCCATCGACCGTGTGCCCCAAGAGATCAAGTCCTTGTACGCCACCGCTTTCGAAGTTGAAACCACCTGGATTGTCGAAGCAGCAGCACGTCGCCAAAAGTGGATTGACCAAGCGCAGTCACTCAACATCTACATGTCGGGCGCATCTGGCAAGAAGCTTGACGACACCTACAAGTTGGCTTGGTTGCGCGGCCTCAAAACCACTTACTATTTGCGCACCATCAGCGCCACGCACGCCGAGAAATCGACCGTGTCTAACAACCAAATGAATGCCGTGTCCTCTGGCGCAGCATCAGGTGGTGCAACATCGAACGCATCAGGCGCTTCGCAGTTTTCTGCAGTGCCCGCAACCGATGTGAAATTCACCGCCATCGACGATGTGGGCTGCGAAGCTTGCCAATGATTTTTTAATTTCCCAATTCAAAAAATCACCATTCAGAAATCACTGCAAAAATAATTGAAGCGAACTTCGAGAAGAAATTCAAAACAAGACGATGCAAAAGCACAACACTTCTTCGCGTGATTTCATTTCATTTCAAAACATTGCTTTGCATTTCGTCTGCAAGCTTTCATAATTAGTACATTGGAAATTTCTATGTTGTCCTGGAACGATTCATCTACACCTGCATTGCAACCTGCAATGCCAAGCTTCCCCCCAAGCGGCCTACCTGCTGACCGCCTTGCTGATCTGTCTTCTTTCAATTCCTCTTCCCCTGTCAGTCCCATCATGAGTGCGGCCACGCCTGCACCATCGGCACCCACAGGCGCCGCGCGCCGCGTGAACGCAGCTGACAAGCGCATCATCAACGGCCAAACCGACGTCAACCAGTTGGTGCCGTTCAAATACAAATGGGCCTGGGAAAAATACCTCGCCACTTGCGCCAACCCCTGGATGCCGCAAGAAGTCAACATGACACGCGACATCGCCCTCTGGAAAGACCCCAACGGTTTGACCGAAGACGAGCGCCGCTTGGTCAAGCGCAACTTGGGCTTCTTTGTCACAGCCGATTCTTTGGCTGCCAACAACATCACTTTGGGCACTTATCGCCACATCACAGCGCCCGAGTGCCGTCAGTTCTTGTTGCGCCAAGCCTTTGAAGAAGCCATTCACACCCACGCCTACCAGTACATCACCGAGTCTTTGGGCCTGGACGAAAGCGAAATCTTCAACGCGTACAACGAAGTTCAGTCCATCCGCGACAAAGACGAGTTCCTGATTCCGTTCATTCACGCCATCATGGACCCGCACTTCAAAACGGGCACCCAAGAAACAGATCAGACGCTTTTAAAGTCGCTCATCGTGTTCGCTTGCCTCATGGAAGGCTTGTTCTTCTACGTGGGTTTCACCCAAATTCTGGCCTTGGGCCGTCAAAACAAGATGACCGGCGCTGCCGAGCAGTACCAATACATCCTGCGCGACGAATCCATGCACTGCAACTTTGGTATCGACTTGATCAACCAAATCAAACTCGAAAACCCCCAATTGTGGACCGCAGAGTTCAAAGCCGAAATCAATGAGTTGTTCTTGAAAGCCGTTGAACTCGAATACCGTTATGCCGAAGACACCATGCCACGCGGCGTGCTCGGCCTCAACGCTTCCATGTTCAAAGGCTATTTGCGCTACATCGCCAACCGCCGTGCCACGCAAATTGGCTTGGAAGCCCTCTTCCCCAACGAAGAGAACCCCTTCCCCTGGATGAGCGAAATGATTGACTTGAAGAAAGAACGCAATTTCTTCGAGACCCGCGTCATTGAATACCAGTCGGGCGGTGCCCTGTCTTGGGACTAATTCTTCCTACATGACGATCCAGTTTAAACCTCACACCACGACCGCACTCAGCGGCGCTGGGGTGAGGTTTTTCCCCATTCAAGGTGTTGAGATTCAATCTCAGCGCCTTGAATCGCTTTGCGGCTCCAACATTCGCAAAGTGTTTCCCTCTGTTGATTTTTCTAATTGATCAAGGAGAAAAAAATCATGGCAACTGCAAAAAAAGCGGCACC
>SXXD01000284.1 GCA_005789685.1 Burkholderiales bacterium | reverse complement strand
GCGCTCGCGGCGGTTCCATTCAGCCCAAGCTTTGCCTAACAAACTTACTTGACCTTCAGCAGGCGCTAATCCCGCCAAGGCTTTGAGCAAGCTTGATTTGCCAGCGCCATTGGGCCCCACCAAAGACACCCATTCACCCGCATGCAAAGTGAGAGATACATTGTTGACCGCCTTGAATTCGTCGTGCATGACCGTGATGTTATGGGCCGTTAATGCCACAGTGTGCAGAGCCTTCATGCGCCGCCTCCTATGCCGCCCGCGGGTTTAGAATTCATGCTGCGCATCAAATACAACATGTAACCGCCACCCAAAATGGCGGTCAAAACGCCCACAGGCAATTCAAGGGGTGCCATTAAACCTCGGGCCAGCAAATCGGCACCGCCCAACAGCACGGCGCCCATCAGACAAGACAAGCTGAGTGTTTTGCCATGCACACCCTTCACGCGGGCTCTAACCAGATGCGGCGCGGCCAAGCCCACAAAAGCAATCAGCCCTGTTTGCGCCACAGCCGCTGCTGTGCACAAGGCCAACACGCCCAACAACACCCAGCGCAAAGACTTAACGGGCAAACCCAAACTGAGTGCGGTGAATTCGCCCAAAGCCAAACCATCCAACAAAGGACTGGCCGCCACCGAGACGACCCAAGAAACAATCAGCACACCCAACATGAGGGCGCAAGCAGGCCAACTGACATAAGCCGTTGAGCCCAACATGAACGACTGCACCGAGCCTTGAATTTGCGGAAACATGACCAGCAGCAAAGAGGCAATGGCACCAAACACCACCCCCACCACCACACCCGCCAATAACAAACGCAGCGTATGTTGAACGCCCCATGACAAAATCAAAGTTAAAGCCACGGCCAACCATGCGCCCATGAAGGCCATGCCCGTGATGCCCATACGTACAAACCAAGGCGAGACATCGAGTTGACTTAGCATGACCATGCCAATGGCAACGCCCAAACTGGCGCCCGAAGCGCTGCCCAACAAATACGGGTCGGCCAAGGGATTTCTAAACAGACCTTGTGCCAAAGCGCCCGCCAAACCCAACAAGGCGCCCGCCAAACACGCACCCAATGTGCGCGGCAATCGAATGTCAACAATCAAACTGGCGTCGTCTTGAACTTGACCCCAAGCCCATCCTTCACTGCCCACCAGTGCACCCGCTACGAGCAGCAACAAAAGTAAAACGCCCAGCTGCCAAGCCAGCTGTGAAGCCGATGCAAGTTTGCGGGCGTTCATTCTGGGTAGATCCGGTTCAAACAAGCCACCATCAACTCGGCAGCATCTGGAATGCGGGGCCCTGAACGCACAATGATGTCTGACTGATCTGGTGGGAAGCTGCAAATTCTTTGTTGCTCAATGGCTTCAATTCGGTACCAGCCTGGCCTTTTTTTGAGATCGGCGGCAGCACGCTCACCCATGAAAATAATTTGAGGATTGGCTTTGACCACAAACTCAGGATTGACCTGAGGAAAAGCGCCCATCGAGGGTGTGACCACGTTGACCATGCCCAGACGCTTGAGTGTTTCGCCAATGTAAGAGGCCTCACCTGCTGCAAAATAGCCGGTGCCTGCCTCAAAGTAAATGCGTGCGCCTTTGGCTGACTTTGGTACGCGTGCCGCAGCGACTTCTAGTTTCTGCTGAATGGTTTGCCAAAGAAGTTCAGCGCGTTCTTTTGAATTTGGCAAATGCAATGCGCCCGCAATTTGCAAAATCACCCGGCGCATGTCCTCTTGGCTTTGCGGTTCTAAAGCCACCACCTTGATACCCATTGATTCCAAACGCTGCGTCACGCGCGAAGACCGCGCCAGCAAGACCAAATCGGGCTTGAGTTTCACCAGGGTTTCAAGTTGTGTATCGTCGAGGCCGCCCAACTTCGGCAAGGCCTTCACACGCTCTGGCCAGTTGCTGTATCGGTCAACGCCCACCAGCAAATCACAGGCTTTAAGCTCACACACAATTTCACCCAAGGAGGGTAACAAGGTGATGACACGTTGCGGTGCTTTTTCAATGACCACAACGCGGCCGCGGTCGTCGGTTAAGGTGAACGGTGCTGTTGCATTTTGTGCAAACGCGTTTGCTGCAAGTAGCAGCGTGCCAGCAGAGCAAGCCCAACAGGCCAAGCCCGCCAACAACGGCTGAACAAATTTAAAAGCACCCTTTTGCATGACTTTGTTCCTGGCAAGCTCTTAAAGCTTAGGCGTCCACTTCAAGCCAGCAAACAAACCGCGCTTGGGCATGTTGTAGCCATAGATGCTTTGGTAGTTGGCATTGCCTGCGTTTTCAATGCGCAAGTTGAGGCGCAACTCAGGTGTGAGTGCCTGGCTGGCCGTGAGATCTACTAGGCTATAAGCTGACAAAGTTTTAGCAGCATCCGTGCGTTCACCGGCGTAGCGCAACTGAACGCCAGCATCCCACTTGCCCAGCGTTTGAGTGATGCCGGCTTGGACCAAGGTCTTGGCGCGTCGTGCCAATGGCTTTTGCGTGACGTCATTTTGTGGATCTTGGGAAGTAGCGCTCAAGCGCCATTGCTGAGGCGCCCATCCAGCCACCACCCATTGACCCGCCAAGGCCATTTCAACGCCTTGGTTTTTGGCCTTGGCAATGTTGGTTCTTGTCCAGTTGGCATCGTTGTCGATCATGTCGGTGTATCGATTTTCAAAAGCGGTGATGCGCGCATTCCAAGTGGCTTTTGTGTATTGCATGCCCAACTCTTGAGATCGGGCTTGTTCGGGGCGAAGTAGCGGATTGCCGCCCCATGGGTAGTACAAGTCGTTGAAGGTGGGCGCCATGAAACCTGTCGAGGCGCTGGCCTTCAATCGCAAATCGGACGTGAGTAAATAGGCATAACCGGCATACCAAGTATTGGCGTTGCCAAAATCAGAGTATTGATCCTGGCGAATATTCAATTGCCACTGCTGCTTTTCAAGCTTGCCTTGATAACCCAAGCGCCATGAAGTCACTGAACGCTCTGTAGGCTTGTATTCTGTGTCGCTGGCAATTTTTTGGCGGGTGTTTTCATAGCCCGAGGTGAGCGCATGATTGGGCCAGAGAGACCACACTGCGCTAATGGCAGAAGTTTTGGATTGTGAATGAACGTAATAAGGATAGGCCGTCAGAGCTGCGTTCAATTTGTCTTCCTGCTGCCCCACCGATACGTCCCATTGCAATTCTTTCGATGCTTTGTAAGTGGCATTGAGCAAAGCATTGCGCAGCACGCTCTTCGATTCATCCACTTGATTGGCCGGCCCCCACTGGCTGTCGTATTGCACTGTGGCATGTGTTTCTCGCAGCATCAGGCCCACGCGTCCCGATTCAAATTCTTGCGATAAATTGACGGCATCCGATTGGCGTGAGTAACCATCTCGATCTGTATTGGTGTCGGGTCTTTGCACAGGATTGAGGGCATTGAAACCACGTGTCTGCATGTGTTCAGTCGAAGCATTCACACCAAAACCTGATGACCATTTTTGACCTGCACTGACTTGGGCGCTTCTGAAACTTTCAGAACCCACCTGCCCGAAAGCCTCTACCCATGGGCCTTTCAAGCCATCGCCAGAATTTTGCCGCGTGAAAATTTGAATTACACCACCCAAAGCAGCGCTGCCGTAAAGGCTGGACACATTGCCCCGAACCACCTCAATGCGCTCAATGCCACTGAGTGGCAAATGCTCGAGTGCCGCCAAATTGAAATTTAAATTGTTCATTGGAAGGCCATCGACCAACACCAAGGCGTGCCTTGATTCGGCACCCCGCATGAACAAGGTGGCCACACCACCCATGCCGCCCGATTGGGTCATTTCCATTCCTGCCAGTTGCTGCAGCAAACTGGGCACGTCTTTGGCCTGTGAACGCTCAATGTCTGAACGTGTGATGACTGAGACATCGGGCAAGGCATCTTGCGCGCGTTGCATCACTCGGCTGGCCGTGATCACGGTATCGGGTAAAAATGTTTGAGAAAAAGCCAGAGCAGGCAAGGCCATGCAAGTGGCAAGCGCACTGAAACGAAACGAAGAAAATTTCATGATTCAACCAACAAATGTGTTCTCACCGCCTTCCCCGACAGTGCACGAACGTTAGACCCCTCTTGCGAGGGACCGCCTTGTTGGCCGGTATCCGGGCTAAGCAGAGCAACCTTCATCACCTTCCCAAGCACCTGTTTCAGAGCACTCAGTGGCAATCGATGAAAGCGGGGCAAAAATGCCCGTCTGCTGACCGTTGCGGGGGCAGCGCAG
>SXXD01000070.1 GCA_005789685.1 Burkholderiales bacterium | reverse complement strand
TAGAGGCGTCTTTGGCACCGCAGCTGGGGCTCATTGTTTTGCACGGCAATACCCTCAAGGAAATTCCCCGTTTAGCCAAGCAAATCGAGGCGCAAGCCGTCTTTGCCAACCACGACGATGAGCCAGCAGCCCTCGGCCGCGACGCCCAAGTGCGCGGCGGCCTGGCCAATGCAGGTATTGCCTTTCATACCTACAAAGACCATGTGGTCTTTGAAAGGCAAGAAGTGCTCACTTTGGCCGGCAACCCCTACACCGTGTTTACCCCCTATAAAAACGCTTGGCTGAAGAAAATTCAGCCCGAAGATTTGGCCGCCCACCCCGTGGCTGAGCATGCGTCAGCCTTGGTGCCAAGGCCTGCTCAGTACCGCTTGCCTGTTCCAACCCTGCCCGACATCGACTTTGAAAACATCGACTTGCTTGCGCTTCACTACAAACCGGGCGTATCAGGCGCACAGGCATTGCTAGAAGACTTTCTTCACCGCATTGACCTGTATGAAGAAACCCGCAATTTTCCGGCTATCAAGGGCCCCAGTTATTTAAGCGTGCACCTCCGATTTGGCACCATTTCGATTCGGCAGTTGGCTTTGGAGGCCTGGCGACGTTATAAAACAAGCGAGGGCGCCAGCGTTTGGTTGTCAGAGCTTATTTGGCGGGATTTTTACGCTCAAATTCTGGCCAATTTTCCTCACGTCACCGAGCGCTGCTTCAAGCCTGACTACGACGCCATTCGCTGGGAGCATGGCCCCCACGGGAAGGCCTTGTTTGCGGCTTGGTGCGAAGGCCGAACGGGTTATCCTTTGGTAGACGCGGCCATGGCGCAAATTAATCAAACGGGTTACATGCACAACCGGTTGCGCATGGTGGTGGCGTCTTTTTTAACTAAGGATTTAGGCGTCGATTGGCGCTGGGGCGAAAAATACTTTGCCCAGCACCTCATTGACTTTGACTTATCGGCCAACAACGGCGGTTGGCAGTGGGCCAGCTCAAGCGGCTGCGATGCCCAGCCCTATTTCAGAATTTTTAACCCCGTGACGCAGAGCGAAAAGTTCGATCCAAAGGGTAAATTCATCAAACGTTATTTGCCGCAATTGGCTGCGCTTGAGGGGGCCGACATTCACGCCCCTTGGGAAGCTAAACCGCTGACACTGCAAGCCGCAGGCATTACCTTAGGAAAAGACTATCCTCTGCCCGTGGTCAACCATGCAGAGGCTCGAGAAAAAACTCTGGCGCGCTATGCCGTGGTGAAAAAATCAAGCTAAATTCGGCCTGAAGTGGCCGAATTTGAGAAGCTTAAATGGCCACCATTTCAAAGTCTTCTTTGCGGGCACCGCACTCAGGACATGTCCAGTTCATGGGCACGTCGGCCCATGCGGTGCCAGGCGCAATGCCATCCTCAGGGCAACCGGCCGCCTCGTCGTAAATCCAGCCGCAAATTAAGCACATCCAAGTTTTAGTATCAGTCACAGTAGGTCACCGGTGTCGAATAGAATGAATCGATTGTATCGGGCTTCACAGCAACTCATGACCACTACATTACCGCCGTCAGATCCGCCTGAGGACGACCTTGAAAACGAGGAAGAAGCCGTCATTGCATGCGTTTTGGTGTTCAATGCCAGCGACCCTAGCGGCGCCAGTGGCATCAGCGCCGATGTTTTGGCCATCGCCTCTGTGGGCGCCCATGCACTGCCCGTCCTCACAGGTGCCTATGCCCGCGACTCTGCCCAAATTTTTGACTTTTTCCCCTTAGATGAAGAAGCAGTGGGCGATCAAGCCAGGGCTGTTTTAGAAGACATTCCGCCTCAGGTCATCAAAGTGGGTTTTGCCGGCAGTGCTGAAAATATCAGCATCATTGCAGAACTCACCGCCGACTATGACGGTGTGCCGGTAGTGGCCTACATGCCCAATTTGTCTTGGTGGGAAGACGACAAAATTGATCAATACCTCGATGCCTTTCGCGAATTGCTGCTGCCACAAACCAGCATTCTGGTGGGCCACCACAGCACTTTGCGCCGCTGGCTTTTGCCAGACTGGTCCAGCGAAAAAAATCCAGGCCCGCGCGACATTGCCAAAGCAGCTGCCGAGCTAGGCGTTCCCTACACCCTGGTCACAGGCATCACCGCCAACGACCAGCACATCGACAATGTTTTGGCCACCCCCGAAACCGTGGTGGGCCATGAAAAGTTCGAGCGCATTGAGGCTGTTTTCAGTGGCGCTGGCGAAACACTTTCGGCGGCCCTTGCCGCTCTTATTGCAACTGGGCTAGATTTATCGGCAGCCGCCAGCGAAGCTTTGCATTATTTAGACCGTTGCCTAGACGAGGGCTTTCGCCCTGGCATGGGCAAGGTCATCCCCGATCGCCTATTTTGGGCGCTACCCGATGCCGAAGACGACGAGTCCGAGGCTGAAGGTCCTGACATGAACGCAGATTTTTTCGAAATGTCCATCAATGAAACAAAGCACTGACCTCAACGACACCCTGTTCGAACGCGCTAGAAAAGTTATTCCTGGCGGCGTCAATTCACCCGTGCGCGCTTTTCGCGCTGTGGGCGGCACACCGCGCTTTGTGAAGCGCGCTGAAGGCGCTTACTTCTGGGATGCCAATGGCAAAAAACACATCGACTACATTGGTTCATGGGGTCCCATGATTTTGGGTCACGGCCACCCTGCCGTTTTAGAAGCCGTGCAAAAAGCCGCGCTCGATGGCTTCTCTTTCGGTGCACCCACCGAGCGCGAAGTTGAATTGGTCGAAGCTCTGCTCAAGTTGGTGCCCTCTATGGAAATGGTCCGCCTGGTCAGCTCGGGCACCGAAGCCGGCATGAGCGCAGTGCGCTTGGCACGCGGCGCCACAGGCCGCAGCAAGTTCATCAAGTTTGAAGGCTGCTACCACGGCCATGCCGATGCCTTACTGGTCAAAGCCGGTTCAGGCTTGGCCACCTTTGGCAACCCCACCAGCGCCGGCGTACCGCCTGAAGTGGTGCAACACACCTTGGTGCTCGAGTATAACAACATCGAACAATTGGAAGAAGCCTTCAAAATTCATGGCCCTGAGTTGGCCTGCCTCATGATCGAGCCCATTGCAGGCAACATGAACTTTGTGCGCGCCAGCGTGCCCTTCATGAAACGCTGCCGCGAACTGTGCAGCCAATACGGCGCGCTCTTGGCGTTTGACGAAGTCATGACCGGTTGCCGCGTGGCTCTGGGCAGCGCTCAAAGCGTTTACGCCAAAAGTATTCCAGGCTTTGAGCCCGACATGACCGTCATGGGCAAAGTCATTGGCGGCGGCATGCCCTTGGCAGCCTTTGGCGGCAAGCGCGCCGTCATGGAACAGCTCGCACCTTTGGGCCCTGTGTACCAAGCGGGTACTTTAAGTGGCAACCCTGTGGCCACTGCATGCGGCTTGGCCACTTTGGCCGAAATCAGCAAGCCCGGATTTTTTGATGCGCTGAGCGCCACCACACGGTCCTTGGTCGATGGCCTTACTGCTGCCGCCAAAGCCGAAGGGGTGCCATTTGCAGGCGACAGCGAAGGCGGTATGTTTGGCTTCTTCTTGTTGCCCACCTTGCCCAGTAACTACCCGCAAGTCATGAAAACCGATGGCACCAAATTCAACACTTTGTTCCACGGTTTGCTAGACCGCGGCGTGTACATTGCACCTGCACTTTACGAAGCAGGCTTTGTAAGTGGCGCGCACACTGCGCAAGACATTGCCGACACCGTGAGTGCTGCGCGCGAGATTTTCAAGACCTTGTAATCAGCTCAGTGACGGAAATGGCGCACACCCGAAAAAATCATGGCCACACCGCGTTCATCGGCTGCGGCAATCACCTCGGGGTCGCGCATAGAACCGCCAGGTTGAATGACGCAATTGGCGCCAGCATCCACCACCACATCGAGGCCATCCCGGAACGGGAAGAAGGCATCGCTGGCCACCACAGTGTTTTGCAAACTCAAACCGGCATGACCGGCTTTGATGCTGGCAATGCGTGCAGAGTCTAAACGGCTCATTTGACCGGCGCCCACGCCCATGGTCATGCCGTTGGCACAAAACACAATGGCATTGCTTTTAACGTACTTGGCTACTTTCCAAGCGAACAACAAATCTTTCAGTTGTGCTGGCGTGGGTTGTACTTTGGTGACCACTTTGAGGTCGGCCAATTGGAGTTCGTGGTTGTCTGCTGTTTGAATCAGCAAACCTGACCCTACGCGTTTGATGTCTTGGGCATTGCGGCCTTGCTCAAAAGCGCTGCCGCCAGCTTTGAATTCGGGCAAGGCAATTTTCAGCACGCGCACATTGGCTTTGGCTTTAAATATGTCCAGAGCTTCCGCCGAGTAAGAAGGCGCCATCAAAACTTCTACAAACTGTTTGCTAATTTGTTGAGCAGCCGCAGCATCTACTTGGCGGTTAAAGGCAATGATGCCTCCAAACGCAGAGGTGGGGTCAGTTTGAAATGCCTTGTTGTAGCACTCAAGCGCGTTGGTACCCACGGCCACGCCGCAAGGGTTG
>SXXD01000283.1 GCA_005789685.1 Burkholderiales bacterium | reverse complement strand
TGCAAAACCAAAGCTTGGAGTGCTGCAATGCTGTTGGCCAACAGCTGTGCAGTCTCTACCGAGCTTAGAGTCGCATGCAAGCGAGCACTTGCCTGCGCCAAAGCAATGAGTTCTGGGCGAGGCCATTGGCGATGAGCCTGGCTGGCTGTAGCACTTAAGGCGCGCACGGCACCGCGCATGTCATCCTCTTTAAAGGCCAGCTCTGACTCGAACAATTGAACCAAACGCAGCGCAGTGGCGTAATTACCAGCAGCTTGTCGCATGCGCGGTATCAAAGCGCGGGCTTGCGCCATATCTCTCAATTGCATCCAAGACAAAGCGGCACCATACAAAACCCCCATGCGTTTGGTCAGCACTTGCTTGTCGATGTGTGTGTCAGCCGCCTCATTGGCCCATGCGCGAAGTGCATCAACGCCTGGCTGTGCCAAAACGCGAGCCCTAGAAGACATCATGGCTTGAATCAGATCGCTCTCCAAATTAGCAGGACGCGGTGTTTGCAGTTGTTGACGCGACTGCATGTCGGCCATGCGTTCGCTGCTTAAGGGGTGGCTTCGCAAATAGGGAAAGGAGCCGCTGTCGTTCAAACCAGCCGCCTGCTGCAATTTGCCGAACATGGTGACAAAGCCGAGCGTGTCAAAGCCAGCTTCAGACATGACGCCATACCCAATTCGATCGGCTTCACGTTCCATGTCACGTGAGAAGTTCAGCTGCGATTGTGCGGCCATGGCTTGACCGCCCACAATCATGGCCTGCGCGCCTTGCGCACTTTTGCTGGCGGCCAACATGCCCAAAATCATGGCGCCAATGAGCCAAGGGGTCATGCGCGCTTGATCACCCATGGACCGAGAGATGTGTCTTTGCGTCACGTGGCTAAGCTCGTGGGCCATGACGGAAGCCAACTCATCGCGCGTGGTGACCACACTGATCAGCCCTAAATGAATCCCCAAGTAGCCCCCCGGCAAGGCAAAGGCGTTCACCGATCGATCGCGCCCAATCAAAATTCTCCAAGCGAAGCGCTCTTGTAATTCAGGTGACAACTCGCCTCGTACTTGCGCGCCCTTGACAAGCGGTTGCCAGATGTTTTGCAAATACTCATCTAAAACCGGATCTTCCAGATAATCAGGATCTCTGAACAACTCGCGCGCAATGCGGTCGCCTAATTGACGTTCTGCGCTTAAAGTGATGTCCGCGCCATCGCCCAATGAGGGAAGGCTTCCTGTGGCTGCTGATGTGGGCAACTGAGACGAGACCGGCGTGATCCAAAGGGAGATGGCCAGAAAGACCATCAGAGGTTTAGATTTTGGGTGCGCAAGCTTCAAAGTATTTGTACCAACAAGGATGGAGAATTCGAAAACCGTATCATGCTCGAACTACGTCAACCGTTTGTAAATGGTTTTTACCAATTTTCCAGCTCATTGTCATGCCTCATTCTCAGCCAAAAACAACCTCGCCCTTGACTCATTTTGACGCGCAAGGCCAAGCTCATATGGTAGATGTCGGTGCTAAAGCCGCTACGCACCGTGTGGCGGTCGCGACAGGTCGAATCCAAATGTTGCCTGCGTCATTGGCATTGGTTCAGGCTGGGACTGCCAAAAAGGGCGATGTTTTAGGCATTGCCCGAATTGCTGGCATTCAGGGTGCCAAGCGAACCGCTGACTTGATTCCTCTGTGTCACCCTTTGGCGCTCACGCGTGTTGCGCTGGAGTTTGAAGTTTTAGAAGGAAGCATTCCGACCATCGTCTGCAATGCGACCGCAGAAACAGTGGGCCCAACAGGCGTAGAAATGGAAGCCCTCACCGCAGTGCAAGTGGCTTTGCTCACCATTTACGACATGTGCAAAGCTGCCGATCGCGGCATGACCATTACCGATGTGAAGCTGTTGGAAAAGCAAGGTGGCAAGTCGGGGCATTGGGTGGCTGAAAACAAAGCGATTTAGTCAGCCGAAATTTTTCGCTCACGCACCAGCTTTCCCCATTTGTCCGATTCCTTCTGCATGAAGGCCGTGAGTTCAGCACGCGTGGAGGGAGCGCCGGACAGGCCCAGCTTGGTGAGTGCGTCCTTGGTGCTCTGATCGTTGAGCACTTTGACAATTTCTGCATTCCATTTGTCCAAAATGGGCGAAGGCACTTTGGCAGAGGCAAGAAACGCATACCAGTTCAGGGCTTCAAAGCCAGGAAAGCCAGACTCAGCCACAGTGGGCACATTGGACAGATAGCTTGGGCGAGTGAGGCCGGTGCTTGCAATGGCCACCAACTTGCCAGACTCGACGTGCGGAATGGAAGTTGGCGGCGCAGAAAAATAACCTGTGAAGCGATTGGCCAGCAGGTCTTGCATGGCGGGTGCGCCGCCCTTGTAAGGGACATGCAGCATCTCTGTGTTGGTGCGAATGGCAAACAGTTCGCCCGTGAGGTGCGATGCGGATCCTGCGCCGGTTGAGGCAAAAGACACAGTGTCTGGGGCTTTCTTGGCCATTGCGACGAAGTCCGCCAGATTCTTAATGCCTGACTCTTTGTTGACCACCAGCATGTTGGGGAAGTTCACGCCGCCAGAAATTGGCGCTAAGTCTTTGAAGGGCTCATAGCCGACCTTCATCATGTGCGGGGCAATGGTCATGGGGCCGATCGAGCCCAGCAAAATGACAGAGCCATCAGCTACACCGTTGGCCACTTGCTGGTGAACGATGTTGCCACCAGCACCAGCTTTGTTTTCCACAATGACGTTTTGACCGATGTTTTCTGTGAGCTTTTTGGCAATTAAACGGGCGGCCGCATCGGCGGCACCACCCGGTGCAAAGCCAACAAAAAGCGTGACAGGTCGCTTGGGGGGGAAGTCTTGTGCACTGGCAACGCAGGGCATGAGCAAAGTA
>SXXD01000069.1 GCA_005789685.1 Burkholderiales bacterium | reverse complement strand
GCAAGTTGCCCACAGCAAACTTGAACTTGGCGTTTTTGCTGATACCGGCATAAGCAGCCGATGAGTTGGTGTACATGGCGCATTCGCCAGACTCAAACGTGGCACCGGCAGCACCGGCGCGGCCTTTGTAAACAAACAGGCCTTGTTGGGCCATGTTGCCCAAGTTTTCTATGTGGCGCACATGCACAGGCGAGTTAAGAACCAAGCGGGCGTCCATGCCTTTCATGCCGTTACCTTTGGTGGCCAATTCGGTGTTGTGCCAAGTGGAGAAGCTCTCCAACTGGGTCCAACCTTGCCAAGCAGTCGTGAAGGGGCACTTGTGGCCGCTGGCTTTGAGTTTGGCCGCGGCCAAAGCGACCTCAGGCCATGTTTGAGGCAGCTTGTCAGTCGAAACGCCAGCTGCCTTGAGGGCGTCCAAGTTGAACCACATCACGGTGGTCGAGCTGTTGAAGGGGAAAGACATCATTTGGCCGTTGGGCGCTGTGTAGTAACCGGACACGGCGGGCACATAGGCTTTGGGGTCAAATTTATAACCAGCATCGCGCATGATTTTTTCTGCTGGGACCACCACGCCTTTGGAAGCCATCATCGTGGCAGTGCCCACTTCAAACACCTGCAAAATATGTGGGGCATTGCCAGCTCGGAAGGCGGCCACGGCGGCCGTCATGGATTCGTCGTAGTTGCCCTTAAAAACAGGCACAATTTTGTAATCTTTTTGCTTGCCGTTGAAATCTTTGGCAATGTCACCTACCCATTCGCCAAGGGCGCCAGACATTGAGTGCCACCATTGAATTTCAGTTTGGGCTTGTGCGCCGAAGCTTGCAAATGCGGCCACAGCGACAGTGGCAAGCGTTTTTTTGTAGTTCATAAGTACTCCTTTGAGTGTTGAATCAAACATGAGCTTAAGTTCATGAATTGCAGATCCTATTACTGTGTCATGAAGCTTTGGTGACAAACTGAGCTTTCCATGATGAAACTCAATGTCTGGGGCCACTGTCCCCACCCTTGGTGCGTGAATTAGCCCCTGAAGTAAAATCTTTAACACAACCCATGAACGCTCCAACCACGCTCCAACACCTCCTGCAGGCTGACGATTCGTCACCCCGTTTGCGCGAAATTCCCTACAACTACACAAGTTTCTCCGATCGAGAAATTGTGATTCGTTTGTTGGGAAATCGTGCCTGGGACCTCCTCAATCAACTTCGAGACGAGCGCCGCACAGGCAGGTCTGCTCGCATGCTTTACGAGGTTTTAGGTGATATTTGGGTGGTTCAGCGCAATCCCTATTTGCAGGACGACTTGCTGGACAACCCAGGCCGCCGAAAGCAGTTGGTAGAAGCTTTGCAACACCGCTTGGGTGAAGTTCAAAAACGACGCACACCCGAAGCAGATGCTTTGCGAGACGGTTTGGTGGGTGAGTTGTTGGTGTTGGCGGGCCATGCGGTCAAATTGTTTGATCAAACATTTACGGCCATGGCCCAGTTGCGCCGAAAGACGCAAAAAGGTCTCGGCAAGCACACAGCCAAAGACAACATCAAATTTGATGCCTTGTCTCGCGTGAGCCATGTCACAGATGCCACTGACTGGCGTGTTGAATATCCTTTCGTGGTTCTAACGCCTGACACAGAAGCCGAGATGGCCAATTTGGTGAAAGCTTGCTTCACCTTGGGCTTGACCATCATTCCGCGGGGCGGCGGCACAGGCTACACCGGCGGTGCAGTGCCGCTGACTTGGAACAGTGCTGTCATCAATACCGAAAAGCTCGAGGCCATGTCTGGCGTCGAGATGCTTCAGTTACCCGGCCTCGACAAACAAGTACCCACCTTGTGGACCGAAGTGGGCGTGGTCACGCAGCGCGTGGCCGATGCCGCAGAGCGCGCCGGTTGGGTGTTTGCAGTTGATCCGACGTCTGCTGAGGCCAGCTGTATTGGCGGCAACATTGCCATGAATGCGGGTGGTAAAAAGGCCGTGTTGTGGGGCACTGCACTCGACAATTTGGCCAGCTGGCGCATGGTCACGCCCGATGCCCAGTGGCTCGAGGTGACCCGCTTGAACCACAATCTCGGCAAGATTCACGATGCTGAAATGGCCAGCTTTGAATTGAAATATTTCGAAGCCAATGGCACCACGCTGGTACGCGAAGAAAGACTCGACATTCCTGGCTCGACCTTCCGCAAAGAAGGCTTGGGCAAAGATGTGACCGACAAATTTTTAGCAGGTTTGCCAGGGATTCAAAAAGAAGGTTGCGACGGCTTGATCACCAGCGCACGCTGGATATTGCACCGCATGCCCGACCACACGCGCACGGTTTGCATGGAGTTCTTTGGCAACGCCAAAGACGCTGTGCCCAGCATTGTCGAAATCAAAGACTTTATGTTCGCCGAACAAAAACGCTCTGGCGTGTTGTTGGCGGGCCTAGAGCACTTGGACGATCGTTATTTGCGGGCGGTGGGCTACACCACCAAGTCCAAACGCGGCGGTCTGCCCAAAATGGTATTGGTGGGCGACATTGCAGGCGACAACGCCGATGACGTGGCCAAAGTTACCTCTGAAGTGGTGCGCATTGCCAACTCACGCAGTGGAGAAGGCTTCATTGCCGTGAGCCCTGAAGCGCGTAAAAAGTTTTGGTTAGATCGGAAAAAAACAGCGGCCATTAGCAAGCATACCAACGCCTTCAAGATCAATGAAGACGTTGTGATTCCCTTGCCGCGCATGGCCGAATATACCGACGGCATTGAGCGCATCAACATTGAATTGTCCTTGCGCAACAAGATCAAGTTGTGCAACGAGTTGGAACTCTTTTTAAGCAAGGGCAATTTGCCTTTGGGTAAAGACCATGACACGAGCGAAATTGCTTCTGCAGAATTGCTAGAAGAGCGCGTTTCACAAGCTTTGACGGTGGTGCGCGAAGTGCGTGAACTGTGGCAAGGCTGGTTGCAGGGCGTGGAAACTTTATTCCCTCAATTACAAGACCATACCTTGCGTTCCAGTTGGAAAACGCAAATCAAGGCAAGCTTGCAGACCATCTTCACGGGCGCTGCCTTTCAGCCTATTTTGGACGAGTGTGTGGCCATTCACAAACGCATCCTTAAGGGCCGCGTTTGGGTGGCATTGCACATGCACGCGGGTGACGGCAATGTGCACACCAACATCCCAGTCAACTCTGACGACTACGACATGTTGCGAACCGCGCACGAAGCGGTTGCGCGAATCATGGTTTTGGCGCGAAGCCTCGATGGGGTTATTTCAGGAGAACACGGCATTGGCATCACGAAGCTAGAGTTTTTAAGCGATGCCGAGCTCAAGCCATTTGCCGATTACAAGCAGCGCATTGACCCAGAAGGGCGCTTCAACAAAGGCAAGTTGATGCGCCGAGTGCAGGGCCCCGAGGGCATGGACATTCAAGCCGATTTGACCAATGCCTACACCCCCAGCTTTGGTTTGATGGGCCACGAATCCCTCATCATGCAACAGTCAGACATTGGCGCCATTGCCGACAGTGTGAAAGATTGCTTGCGCTGCGGTAAATGCAAACCCGTGTGTGCCACACACGTGCCACGCGCCAATTTACTTTACAGCCCCCGTAATAAAATTTTGGCCACTTCATTGTTGGTCGAAGCCTTCTTGTACGAAGAGCAAACTCGCCGCGGTGTGTCCATCAAGCACTGGCAAGAGTTTGAAGATGTGGCCGACCACTGCACTGTGTGTCACAAGTGCCTTTCACCATGCCCCGTCAAAATTGACTTTGGCGAAGTGTCCATGCACATGCGCAATTTGTTGCGCAAGATGGGCCAAAAAACATTCCGTCCCGGCAATGCAGCGGCCATGTTCATGTTGAACGCCACCAACCCTGACACCATCAAGCTGGCGCGTGCTGGCATGGTGGGAGTGGGCATGAAGGTGCAGCGCATTGCACACGACTTGCTCAAAACCTTTGCACGCAAGCAAACCAAAGCGCCACCTGCCAGCATTGGTGCGGCGCCCATCAAAGAGCAAATCATTCACTTCATCAACAAGAAGATGCCAGGTGGCTTGCCCAAGAAAACGGCTAGAGCCTTGCTGGACATTGAAGATCAAGATTACGTGCCCATCATTCGCAACCCGAAGACCACCACCTCCGAGACAGAAGCGGTGTTTTACTTCCCCGGTTGTGGCTCAGAACGCTTGTTCAGCCAAGTGGGCTTGGCTACGCAAGCCATGCTCTGGCATACCGGTGTGCAAACGGTTTTGCCGCCTGGTTATTTGTGCTGCGGCTACCCCCAAAAGGGCAGCGGTCAGTTTGACAAGGCTGAAAAAATCATCACGGACAACCGGGTCTTGTTCCACCGCGTGGCCAACACCCTGAACTACTTGGACATCAAAACGGTGGTGGTCAGTTGCGGCACCTGCTATGACCAGTTGCAGGGCTATGAGTTCGACAAAATTTTTCCAGGCTGCCGCATCATTGACATCCATGAGTACTTGCTTGAAAAAGGCATGACACTCAACAACAACGGCGCCTACCTGTATCACGATCCGTGCCACAGCCCCATGAAGTTGCAAGACCCCATGAAGACCGTTAAGTCTTTGTTAGGCCCGCAGGTTTTGAAGTCCGATCGTTGCTGCGGCGAGTCGGGTACTTTGGGTGTCACGCGCCCTGACATCGCCACGCAAGTGCGTTTTCGCAAGGAAGAAGAAATACTTCAAGGCGAAGCCCAATTGCGTGACAGCGGTATGGTTGGCGAAAAAGAAAACATCAAGGTCTTGACCAGTTGCCCTAGTTGTTTGCAAGGTTTGTCACGCTTCGGTGACGATCTGAAAAATGGCTTGCTGGAAGCCGATTACATCGTGGTGGAAATGGCCAAACACATTTTGGGCGAGCAATGGATGCCCGAGTATGTGGCCGCCGCCAATGCAGGCGGTATAGAGCGCGTTTTGGTTTAACGACAGAATCACGAAAGAAAGCCTTATGGCCGGATTGACAGCAAGTGCACCCACACCACAAGCCTTGACCCTTCATGGGCAGAGTCGTGCCTTAGAGGTCAGTTTTTCGGATGGTCAAACTTTCCGAATTCCCTTTGAACTCATGCGCGTTTACTCGCCTTCTGCAGAAGTGCAAGGACACGGTC
>SXXD01000282.1 GCA_005789685.1 Burkholderiales bacterium | reverse complement strand
TGGCCTGAATGGTGGAGCTGGTGGCTCAACATGCCCATCTGGCGTACCTAATTAAAGAGAGGAAATTGAAATGGCCGAATACCAAAATCTTTTCACCTCGGTGCAGCCCGTTGGGCCTTTGCACGATGGCATCGAATTACCGCGCGGCGACGACAAGCGAACGGGAACACCTTTTCTGGTGCACCTTTTAGGTCGCATTGGCAATGCCCAAATCGGTCCTGTTTATCTTGGCTCGCTGGGAGTAGCGTCCTTGATTTTCGGCATCGCAGCCTTCAATATTATTGGCTTCAACATGTTGGCCTCTGTAGATTGGAACCCAATTCAATTCATTCGCCAATTATTTTGGCTTGCTCTTGAGCCTCCACCGCCTGCTTATGGGTTAAGTTTCCCTCCTTTAGCACAAGGAGGATGGTGGTTAATAGTGGGATTCTTTCTAACTATTTCTATTTTGTTGTGGTGGGCTAGGACCTACAGAAGGGCAAGGCAATTGGGGCTTGGAACCCATGTTGCATGGGCCTTTGCTGCAGCGATATGGCTATTCTTGGTATGTGGATTCTTTCGCCCCGTCATGATGGGCAGCTGGTCTGAGGCGGTACCATTCGGAATCTTTCCGCACTTAGATTGGGTCTCGGCTATTTCACTGAGATACGGCAACTTGTTCTACAACCCGTTCCATGCGCTGTCGATTGTGTTCTTGTATGGCTCTGCGCTGTTGTTTGCCATGCACGGCGCCACCATCTTGGCCGTCGGACGTTACGGTGGTGAGCGTGAGATTGAACAGATTGTAGACCGCGGCACGGCTTCTGAGCGTGCTGGCTTGTTCTGGCGTTGGACCATGGGCTTTAACGCCTCCATGGAATCTATTCACCGTTGGGCTTGGTGGTTCGCAGTGCTCTGCCCTTTAGTTGGCGGTATCGGTATCTTGCTCACAGGAACCGTCGTTGACAACTGGTACCTCTGGTCTGTCAAACACCATGTCGTACCTGCCTACCCATTGGTCACCCCACTTGTGGTCGATCCAGCTATTTTGGGAGTGAAACCATGAAAATAATTTTAAAAACTGTACTTTGCCTGATGGCTGCTGTGATGTTGGCAGGCTGCGAAAGGCCGCCCATTGAAACAGTTCAAACTGGTTTCCGTGGCACAGGCATGGAGCAAATCTACAACCCGCGAACCCTTGCCAAGCAAGCCTCTTTGAATGCGGCACCTGTTGCAGCAGAAGCGGCTGATGCCGAGGGTCCCAAGGCCAAGGACGTTTACAAAAATGTTCTGGTTTTAGGCGATTTGAGCGTCGGTCAGTTCAACCGACACATGGCAGCAATTACACAATGGGTTTCGCCAGAAGCTGGTTGTGCATATTGTCACAATGTTCAAAATTTTGCGGACGATAGTATGTACACCAAGGTGGTGGCTAGGCGAATGATTCAAATGACCCAAAAGGTCAATCAAGACTACAAGTCCCACGTGGCCGAAACCGGCGTGACATGCTACACATGCCACCGCGGTAACAACGTCCCGACGCAAGTTTGGACAGCCCCTAAAGATAGACTTTATGCAAACAGTTTATTGGGAGATTTGGCTGGACAAAACATTGCAACTAAAGCAGCTGGTTTGTCGTCTTTGCCGTTTGACCCTTTCTCGCCCTACCTAATGGATGCACAGCCTATTCGAGTGAACAGTGATACAGCAATGACCGGTGCGGGAGCTTATGCCAATCGCGCATCAACCAAGCAAGCAGAGCACATTTATTCGCTCATGCAACACTTTTCTGGATCGCTGGGTGTGAACTGTACGTATTGCCACAATACGCGCAACTTTGCATCGTGGGAAGAGTCTAGGCCGCAGCGCGTTACTGCTTGGCATGGTATCAGGATGGCGCGCGAGTTGAATAATGAGTACATCATTCCACTCACCGATCAATTCCCAGCCAATCGTCTAGGACCCAAAGGTGATGTGGCTAAGGTCAATTGCAGCACGTGCCACCAAGGTGCTTACAAACCACTGTATGGCGCACAAATGGCCAAAGACTATCCAGAGCTTCAAACTCTTGCAGCAAAGCCTTAAACTCTGAAACTCACAAGGCCTGCACCCGCTGCGGTTCAGGCCTTTTTTTATGGGGCATCTGACATGAGCACGTCACCAGCAAGCAACGCCAATGACCAAGTGGTCGTGTTGCTGTTGGCTGACATCTCTCACGCATCGCGGTTTTGGGGTTGGTCGCGCATCGTCAAAGGACCCCAAGCTTTGCAAGGCACTCCTGGCTTGCTGTTTTCAAAAGTATTGGGCAGCGGCTACGAGGGCGGCTTTGGCCTGCGTCCCAGCCCTTCTCGCCAAGGTTTGTTTGGTTTGTTTGAGTCTTTGCAAACAGCTCAAGAATTCATTTCAAAATCCAGTGTGTTGCAAGCCTACCAAGAGCGGTCCGACGAGTTATGTTGGGCCCTTCTTAAAACTTGGTCATGCCGAGGCAGCTGGGATGGCCAACTGCTTGATGTTTGCGCGGCGCAACCCATCAAGGGGCCTGTAGCGGCGCTGACGCGCGCCTCTATCAAACTGGCCAAAGCGCCTGCATTTTGGCGTCATGCACCGCCTTCTCAAATCGCACTGACAGATGCCAAAGGTTGCCAACTGGCTGTGGGTTTGGGCGAAGCACCCTTTGTGCGGCAAGCCACTTTCACCATTTGGGACAGCGTGTCCGATATGAATGCTTATGCGCGTTCGGGCGCGCACTTAGAAGCCATTCAAGACGCAGCACAAAACGACTACTTTTCTGAATCCATGTTTGCACGATTTGTCCCTTTGCAAGTGCAGGGTCAATGGCAAGGCAAAGTCTATGCTTAACCCAAGACACACCCCTAGGGTGGTGGTAGTGGGTGCAGGCATTGGGGGTTTGGTGAGTGCACTGGTTTTGGCACACCGCGGATTGGATGTGACGCTGCTTGAAAGCGCCGCCACACCCGGAGGTAAAATTCGCCAAGTGCAAGTGGATGGCGTGGGCATTGACTCAGGTCCTACCGTGTTCACCATGCGCTGGGTCTTGGATCAAATGCTGCAAGAGATGGGGACGTCACTTGCAGAAATTTTGAAGCTCGAAAACATTGGTGTACTGGCCAGACATGCTTGGGATGGTAGCCCGCAGACACTCGATTTGTTGTCTGACACAGAACGCAGTGCTGATGCCATTGCAGCCTTCAGCAGCCCCCAAGAAGCAAAACGATTTTTGGGTTTCTGCAAACAAGCACGAAGTCTTTATGACACGCTAGAGAAGCCCTACATTCGCAGCGAGCGACCCGATCTTTTGAGCATGGTGAGCGATCTGGGAATTCAAGGCATGGCCACACTCACGGGCTTGGGGCCTTTCGCCAGTTTGTGGCGCAGTTTGGGTCGCCACTTTCACGACCCCCGCTTGCAACAATTGTTTGGCCGCTATGCCACTTACTGCGGCTCTTCGCCATGGTCCGCACCGGCCACTTTAATGCTGGTGGCGCAAGTTGAATTGGATGGCGTGTGGTCGGTCTCTGGGGGCATGTTTGAAGTGGCCAAAGCACTGGCAGCTTTAGGAGAAAAATGGGGTGTGAAGCCGCGCTACGGTCAGGCTTGCTCACGCATCCTTACACAGAACGGTCAAGTCAGTGGCGTGCAACTTGAATCAGGTGAAATGCTAGAAGCCGATCATGTGATCTTCAATGGCGATGTGGCCGCTTTGGCGCAGGGTCTACTGGGCCCAGCCGTGGAACCGAATTTTCAGTCAGTGCCTGCTATAAACAGATCCTTGTCTGCTTTCACCTTGTCAATGCATGCTGAAAGCAGTGGCTTTCCCATGGTGCGGCACAACGTCTTTTTCAACCAAAATTACCAGCGTGAGTTTGACGATATTTTTCAACATCGCAGACTGCCTGAGCAAGGTACGGTGTATGTCTGCGCGCAAGATCGAAGCGACGACGGGCTGGCCCAGCCTGGTTTGGAAAGACTTTTGTGCCTTGTCAATGCGCCCGCTGATGGCGATACTCATTCCTTCAATTCATCGGAGATACACGCATGCGAAACCAGCAGTCTGGCGCTGATGCGTCGCTGTGGCCTAGAAATCAAGGCCTCACCGCAACAAGTGGTTCGAACC
>SXXD01000281.1 GCA_005789685.1 Burkholderiales bacterium | reverse complement strand
TGTGGGCGACATTCCCAGCGCCAAAGATTGCGCCACGCCCGATGCCGTAAACAGCCCCAAACCCAGCGTATCGGGCCACTGAATGGTCTTCTCGGTCAGTTCAAAGTGCTTTTGACGCATGAAGCTAATGGACAAAATGCAAAGGGCCAGCACCGCCCACATGACAATTTCATTTTCTACCCAAAAGAAAGGCCTTTGGTCGAGCAACATATCGCGCAAGGTACCACCGCCAAACGCTGCCAAAAACCCAACCACACAGACCCCCACCACATCCATGCGTTTGCGTGCTGCTTCCATAATACCTGACAAAGCAAAGGCCAAGGTGGCCAGCAATTCAATGCTGAGCAACAACGTAGATTCCCAAGTTTCAAAACTGTCCATGATGAGGGTACTTTAATGCACGCAGGCCTCACCTGATAGACCATTTGGGGCAAATCCTTGGGTTCACCCTAATGCCTTAAACAGGAAAAGGGCGTAACTTGTGCCGGTTCTTCAATTTTTTTTCCAACCTTAGTTTAGGAGTGAGTTATGTTTGTATCACCACGTCGTCGGTTGTTGGCCACTGCTCTTTTGGGCATGTTGGGTGTCTTAAGCGCCCTGCCCGCCGCAGCTCAAAACTATCCCGTACGCCCTATCACCCTCATCGTGCCTTGGGGCGCTGGTGGCGGTACCGATGCAACAGCCCGAATCATTGGTAGCCTGCTTGAAAAAGACTTAGGCCAACCTGTCAATGTGGTGAACCGAACAGGCGGCAGCGGTGTAGTGGGCCATGCAGCCATCGCTTCTGCTCAGCCAGATGGCTACACCATCGGCTTGGCCACGGTAGAAATTGGCATGATGCATTGGCAAGGATTAACCGATCTCACCAGCGCTTCTTACACACCCATTGGACTGGTCAATGCAGACCCAGCGGGTGTGCAAGTACGTGCCGATTCGCCTTACAAAACGGTCAACGAATTGTTGGCCGCCATCAAAGCCAATCCCGGCAAATTCAAGGCTTCTGGCACAGGACAGGGCGGCATTTGGCACTTGGCCATTGCAGGCCTCTTGCGCGATCAAAAGATTGACCCTACAGCTTTGCCATGGGTCCCCAGCAATGGCGCTGCGCCTGGCTTGCAAGACATGATGGCAGGTGGCATCGAAGTCGCCCCTGTTTCCTTGCCCGAAGCGCGTTCATTGATTGACGCTGGCAAAGTTAAAAGCTTGGCCATCATGAATGACAAGCCCTCTGCCTTGTACCCCAATGTGCCCACCTTGAAGGCTGCCACCGGAAGTGATTGGACCATGGCAGCATGGCGCGGCATTGTGGCCCCTAAAGGTTTGCCAGCGCCCGTGCGCGACAAATTGGCAGAAGCTGTGCGCAAAGTGGCCACCAGCAAGGAGTACAACGAGTTCATGGCCAGCCGCGGTTTTGGTGTGATCTATGCAGGACCCGATGACTTTGCCAAGTTCATGGTGAAGTCAAACACAGAGTTGGGCGCCACCATGAAAGCAGTCGGCTTGGTCAAATAAGCCCATGAAAATCCACGACACCCTATTTGGGTTGTTCTTTTTGGCATTGGGCGCCTTGGTGCTCTTTGCCGTCAAAGGGTTTCCGAATATACCGGGTCAACCCGTTGGTCCGGCACTTTTCCCAAGCTTAATCGCCACAGGCCTTTGCATCTCAGGTGTCCTGCTGATTTTGAAAGGTCTTCGGCAGCGTACCTCCTCGGCGTGGTTCGCATGGGAGGATTGGGTCCATTCGCCACGACATGTTCTAGCCCTGTTTGTGCTCCTAGGCTGTGTGGTTTTCTACATTGCGTTTGCCAACGCTCTGGGATTTTTCGCCACCAGCTTCATCATGTTGGTCGCTTTGCTCAAGGCCCTGCGGGTCAATTGGCGTCGAACTCTCATTGTGGCCGTGATCGCAACGGTGCTTGTCCATTTTGCTTTTTACAAACTCCTGCGAGTCCCCCTGCCTTGGGGTGTCCTCACGCCTTGGGCCTGGTGAAATTGTTCACATCGCTTATTCAGTCAGTTGCATGAATTAGGAACCTCTCTATGTGGACAGCCATCGGTCAAGCATTCTCCATGGTCTTCGAGCCCTACACCCTCATGGTGATGGTGGCTGCTGCGTTTTATGGTCTGTTCGTGGGCGCCGTACCTGGACTTACCGCCACCATGGCCACGGCCTTGTTGGTTCCTGTCACGTTTTTCATGCCGCCTATTCCCGCCATTGCAGCCATGGTTACGGCCACAGCCATGGCTATTTTTTCAGGTGATATTCCAGGTTGCTTGTTGAGAATTCCTGGCACACCCGCTTCGGCTGCTTATACCGACGAAGCCTTTGCCATGACCAAAAAAGGGCAAGCTGAAATGGCCTTGGGCGCTGGGCTGGTCTTTTCAGCTGTAGGTGGCTTGTTTGGCACCGTTGTGCTTATTTTGGCAGCCCCAGCATTGGCAGACTTTGCGTTGAATTTCAGCTCCTTTGAGTATTTTTGGTTGGTGCTGCTGGGCCTTACTTGCGCCGTGTTCATTACCACCGACCAACCTCTTAAGGGCGTTGTCACCTTGCTGCTTGGTTTGCTGGTAGCCTGCGTTGGCCTGGGCAACCCTGCAGGTTTTCCCCGCTTCACATTTGGCAATGCCGAATTGACCGGCGGCATTGGCATGATCGCCATGATGATTGGCATGTTTGCCATCTCAGAAATCATTCGCTTTGTGGTCGATACCAGTCCACCGGCCGAGTTGGTGGTTGAAAAAGTAGGCAGTGTGATGTCGGGCCAATGGGCATTGGCCAAAAAATATCCCAAACAAATTTTGCGCGGCAGTGTTCTTGGAACCGCCGTGGGTGCCTTGCCAGGTGCAGGTGCTGACATTGCAGCATGGATGTCGTATGCCATGAGCAAGAAGTTTTCGAAAGAGCCCGAAAAATTTGGCACGGGACACGTTGAGGGCATTGTGGAGTCGGGGTCTGCCAACAACAGTGCGCTTGCAGGCGCATGGATTCCAGCGCTGGTTTTTGGCATTCCAGGCGACTCCATCACAGCCATTGTGATTGGCGTTCTGTACATGAAGAACATGAACCCAGGTCCTGCACTGTTCACCACCAATCCACAAAATATTTATGCGGTGTTTTTGTTGTTCATTATTGCCAACATCATCATGATTCCACTTGGCATTTTGTGCATCAAGGTGGCCAAGCGAATTTTGCTGGTGCCGCGTGAAGTGCTCATGCCCTTGATTTTGCTATTTTGTGTGGTCGGCACTTTTGCCATCAACAACTCCATGTTTGAAGTGGGCATCATGTTGGTTGCAGGTATCTTGGCCTATATTTTGGAAGCCAATAAATTCCCTATCGCTCCAGCCATTTTGGGCGTGGTCTTGGGTGGTATGTTGGAAGAAAACTTCATCACCTCCATGATCAAATCGAATGGCGATTTGGGAGCGTTCTTGGCGCGCCCCATTGCACTGTGCTTGGCGGTGGTGTGTTTGCTGGTCTGGACTTGGCCGCTGATGGCCAAGTTGCTTTTCAAACCCTCACGCTCTCAAACCGCCTGAGGCAGGCTCACCTTGAGCTTTTCAGCCCAAGAGCTAAGGGCTGGCATGATGCTGGGGTAAAGTTGCAAACCTTGTTGCTGACTCAAGGCTTGGTGCTGTAGACCTCTTTCTCCTGGCAGTCGAACCGTCTCGCCTTGTTGTGCGGGTTTTGAGCTTTTGCACCTTGCCATCACATGGTCCATTTGTCGCTCAAAGGCTTTTAGCCCCGCAAAAGCCTGCGGGTCAATGATTTGCAAAAATACAGTGGCTCCCCAACCCTCCAAAGGATCGGCGCGGCCATGCCCCGCCAAACCACCTGTCATGGCCTCCACCATCAAACTCAAACCATATCCTTTGTGGCCTGAGTCCATGCCGCCTAAAGGCAAGATGGTGCCTTTGGGTTCAGCAAACAACACCGCCGGATCGGCGCTGGCCTTGCCATG
>SXXD01000068.1 GCA_005789685.1 Burkholderiales bacterium | reverse complement strand
TTAAAACCTCAAAGGCTGCGATGAAACGCGATTATTTTTCTCATTCTTCTAAGGATGCACACCGTCAACCCCTCGATCAACAGGGGGGCTCTTGCATCGCTTTGATTGACGCCAGATTTTTAGTTTGGCTTGCACAACACAAACAAACCGGACCCAAGCAAGACGCGCTGAATCGGTTCGATTTGGCGCAATTCTTGACGGGTGCCTTGGGGCATGCCGGTTTGGATGTCAGCATCAAACGAATTTATTGGTACGCTGAAGAGAATGAAACTTTGGACGTCGATGGCCAAATTGTCCGAAAAGTTTTGTCGCACGATTCAGACGGTGGTATCTCACTGTTGAAGTCAATCGGTCAAGATTTAAGTCGGCTTGCAGAAAGCAAGGCCTGCGACCATGTGTTGCTGGCCACTGACGATGAACGTTTTTTAACAGCCATTGACGATGCGCAGCTCACTGGCATGCAGGTTCACATCTTGGCAGATGATGCGGCCAGCAACATGCAGCAATTGCACCAATCGGATCCGGGTTGGGGGCGCTTGTTGTCTCAAGCAGATCGGCGGATTGTTGTTCAATCCAAATCTCTTGCGGACATGTTGCAGGGCTCGGTTGGCAAAGTGGCTCCTCAGGTGCAAGAAGACCCGGAAGTCGTTCGTGAATCCATCACGGAAGTCATTGTTTCTTGGTGGGATGACGAGCCAGAGGATAAGCGAGAAGAACTGCGTGATGCCCTTCACATCAGCCGGGGTATTCCGCAAGAAGTTGATCGCCAACTGTTGCTGCGCATGCGCCATCGTTTAACCCGTGCCTTAACGCTGCCTGAAAAGAAAATGTTGCGAGAAATTTTCCGTTCTGTGGCGCTGGGTACGCATACAGCAGAGTCTTCACAGAACAGCGATCCATTGGCCTCAGCCCCTTTGATTGAAGAACCGGTTTAAGTGACGGCTGAATTCAAACATTCATTGGGGGCATTGGCCGGTCTTAAGGTGGTGGAGTTAGGCCAACTCATCGCTGGCCCTTTCGCTGCCAAAACCTTGGCCGATTTTGGTGCAGATGTCATCAAAATTGAACCTCCAGGTGCGGGCGACCCCTTGAGGCAATGGCGCCTCATCAAAGACGGCACTTCGGTCTGGTGGCAGGTTCAATCGCGGAATAAGCGCTCCTTGGCGCTCGATTTACGGCAGTCAGAAGCACAAGCCATCGTGCGCAAGCTGGTCAAAGAAGCCGATGTCCTGATTGAAAATTTCAGGCCAGGTGCCATGGAGTCTTGGGGCTTAAGTCCTGACGCCTTGCTTGAGCTCAATCCTGGACTGATCATGCTGCGCATCAGTGGCTATGGTCAATCGGGCCCTTACAAAGACAAGCCTGGATTTGGCGTGGTGGCTGAAGCCATGGGGGGTTTGCGGCACCTCAGTGCAGAGCCAGGTCGTTTGCCGGTTAGAGTGGGCGTGAGCATTGGCGATACATTGGCCTCGCTTCATGGCGTGATCGGCATTTTGATGGCGCTTCACGAAAAACAAAGCAGCGGGCTGGGACAAGTCATTGATGTGGCACTCTATGAGGCCGTTTTCAATTGCATGGAAAGTTTGCTGCCTGAATACAGCGCATTTGGCGCAGTGCGGGGGCCTGCAGGAAGTGCGTTGCCTGGCATTGCCCCCAGCAATGCCTACCTTTGCAAAGATGGCAAATGCGCCTTGATTGCAGGAAACGGCGACAGCATATTCAAGCGATTGATGGCGGCCATTGGGCGCGATGATTTAGCAGTCGACCCCGCCCTGGCTGACAACGCGGGTCGCGTTAAAAGGGTTGAAGAAATTGACGCGGCCATTGGTGCATGGACTTCCAAACACAATGTAGCTGAGGTGCTTGCTGCTCTTGATCAAGCAGCAGTGCCTGCTGGGCGTATTTACACCGTAGAAGATATTGCGGCCGACCCTCACTACTTGGCACGTGGCATGTTGGTTGATGTGAGCATGAGCGATGGCAGCGTTTTAAAAGTACCCGGCATGGTTCCAAAGTTATCCAGAACGCCAGGACAACATCGGCGCAATGCCCCAAGCTTGGGACAGGATTCAGACGCAGTACTGTTAGACCTTGGGATCACGGCAGATCAAATCAATGAAATGCGTAAACGGGGTATTGTGGGTTGATGCACATCAAGTGCTGTGTTGAACGGTCTTGTCACCCTTCAAAGTCTTGGGTAGCATAAGTCCATGAATACAAATTTATGGTTGAAACTGTTTTCCGTCTGGTTCGGTTGCTTATCTCTTTTGCCATTGTCGGCCCTTGCAGAGGAAGGGCGCAAGTACATTGCGCCTGAGTTGTTGCCCAACTCCCTCCAACTCAGCTGGCAAGCCAATAAACCTAGCTTGGGCAAGTTTGGTCAGTGCGCTGCTGCCTTTGACAGCAAAACAGACGACGCCAAAATGGCTTTTGCATGTTCTGTGTACGTCAAATTAAATGCCGTTGCAGAGCGCAAAGCCATTCAACATTGTGATGAGCAGAGAGTGACAAGGGGCATTAAGGCGCCTTGCCAATTGGTGCGATAAAGCATGAGCCCAACAAAGTTGTTGGCATGCAATCCCAACGGGCCTACAAATTTAATTTTGTCGGGTTTTTTCTAACTTTGTGATGTTGAAACCCATCATGTTCAATCGCTGCAACACGCCGTCGTATCGTTCAGCAGAGACAAGCGGCGTTCTGGACAAAATCCAAAGGTAGGATTTGGAAGGATCACCTACGGCAGCAAGTTGATAGTCTGGGTCTAGATCTAAAACCCAATAAGCGCCCCAAACCATGGGCAACCAAGCCGTCCATTCTGGTGCGAAGCGAACTTCAAGTTGCGCAGGCAGGCCACTGCCGTTGGGTCTTGCCATTCCAATGGCTTGTAGCTCTTCACCCGAAGCGGTAGTGCACTTGTTGTTCACTTCAATTTGATTGGGTCCCAAAATTTTGTATCGGGCCTGCGTGCCTTGAACGCATTTGCGCTGAAACCAATTTGGGAGTTTGGCAATTTCATACCAGGTTCCCATGTAACGGGAAACATCAAACTCAGAGATGGACTTGACTTGTGACCCGGCTGCGCTTGCCATGGGAAGCAGTGCAAGCAGCACCGTGAAAGCCAGGCATCGAAGCTGATTTGCCGCACCCAAAAAATTCATGCCTCTAGGTGATAACGCGTGACGCGCTCCACTTCATTTTTTGAGCCCAAAATAACGCTGACTCGTTCGTGCAATTGTTTTGGCTGGATGCCCAAGATTCGCTCTCGACCATTGGTCGATGCGCCGCCCGCTTGCTCAATCAACCAACTCATGGGGTTTGCTTCGTACATCAATCGCAACTTACCTGCTTTGTGAGGTTCTCTTTTATCCCAGGGGTACATGAAAACGCCACCACGTGTGAGGATGCGGTGCACATCGGCCACCATGCTGGCAATCCAGCGCATGTTGAAATCTTTGCCACGCACGCCTTCTTTACCAAGCAGACACTCGTCAACGTAACGTTTGACGGGGGCATCCCAGTGGCGCATGTTGCTCATGTTGATGGCAAATTCTTGGGTGTCTTCTGGGATCTTGACATTCTCTTGCGTTAAAACAAAAGAGCCTTGCTCTCGATCTAAGGTAAACATGGCCACGCCATCGCCAACTGTGAGAACCAATGTGGTTTGAGGGCCGTAAACGCAATAGCCTGCTGCAACCTGCTGGCTACCCGCTTGCAGAAATTCATGTTCAGTGATGCCTTCACTGCCTTCTTTTTTTTGCAAAACGCTGAAGATGGTGCCAATGCTTACATTGACATCAATGTTGCTAGAACCGTCTAAGGGATCAAACAACAATAAGTATTCGCCTTGAGGATATCGGTTGGGCACCAAGTGGATGGATTCCATTTCTTCAGAGGCCATGGCTGCCAAATGCCCGCCCCATTCATTGGCTTCAATCAATACTTCGTTGGCAATGATGTCCAGTTTTTTTTGAATTTCACCCTGAACATTTTCAATGTCTGCACTTCCTAAAACACCTCCCAATGCGCCCTTGTTGACGGCGTGGCTGATACTTTTGCAGGCACGCGCAACCACTTCCAACAACAGACGCAGTTGTGCGGGGATGAGTCCTTTGCTGCGTTGCTGCTCAACCAAATAGCGGGACAGTGATATTTTCTGGGCCATCAATTTCTCCAGGTTTATTCGGCCAAGGCGCGTGTGACAACTTCTCGCACATCGTTGCTGAGGTCTGATTTTGCGGCAACCTTTTCAATGGCGGCCTTTGCAGCTTGGCGATACGGCTCGGCCAATTTTTTCCATCGATCTAAGGCGCGGGCCAGACGAGCAGCCACCTGCGGGTTGATGGCGTCAAGTTCTATGACGCGCTCACTCCAGTAGACATAGCCTGCCGCATCGCTCCGATGGAATCCGCCTGGATTGGCGCTGCAATAACTGAAGATCAAACTGCGCGCACGGTTGGGATTGCGCAAGTTGAAATCGGGATGCTGCATGAGTTGACGCACGATGGGCAAAATGTGGCCGTCGCGATC
>SXXD01000280.1 GCA_005789685.1 Burkholderiales bacterium | reverse complement strand
GCCGTCGGCGTCCTGCACGAGGCGGATGATGAGCGCGCCGGCCGCCGCGACGAACTGCACGCGCATCGCCGTCGCGGCCCCCCGTGCGGCCCGGAAAGTTCGACACGCCTTCAGCAAACATGGCGGCAACATGGGCACCGAAGGTTCGGTGGCTTTTCAGTTCAAGCACTGCGGCCAATTGATTTTTGCACCGGGCACCTCAGAAGATAAAGTGATGGAAGTTGCACTCGAAGCCGGCGCTGAAGATGTCATTGCCGACGATGAAGGCGCCATTGAAGTACTGACCTCTACGGTAGATTTTGAAACAGTTAAAAATGCCCTTGAAGCCGCTGGTTTGATGGCAGACATGTCGGAAGTCACCATGCGCGCAGAGAACAGCATCGATCTTTCAGGAGATGATGCTGCCAAAATGCAAAAACTCTTGGATATTTTGGAAGATTTGGACGATGTGCAAAACGTTTTCCACAACGCAAGCATTTCTGAATAAGGCTTGATCAATGAAAGTATTGGTAGTAGGTGGTGGCGGACGCGAGCATGCTTTGGCTTGGAAGTTGTCACAATCACAACGCATTCAGAAAGTGTTTGTAGCACCAGGCAATGGCGGCACAGCCCGTGATCCCAATCTGTTCGATGTGCCCATCACCGATGTGAAGGCGCTGCGCGAATGGGCGCAACAAGAAAAAATCGATCTGACGGTGGTAGGTCCAGAGGCTCCATTGGCTGCAGGCATTGTGGATGAGTTTCGTGCACATGCCCTGAAAATTTTTGGACCCACGAAAGCAGCCGCGCAATTGGAAAGCTCAAAAGCTTTTTCTAAAGCGTTCATGCTTCGCCATGGTATTCCGACGGCCCTTTACCAAGCCTTCACGGATGTTGCGCTAGCGCATGCGTATGTCGACAAAATGGGAGCGCCCATTGTTGTGAAGGCAGATGGTTTAGCGGCAGGCAAAGGCGTGGTGGTGGCCATGTCGGCTGCAGAAGCGCATGAGGCCATTGACTTCATGTTGCTAGACAACAGCTTGGGCGTAGTTCACAACGCAGGTGCAGATGGCGCCGCTGTGCCGCGCGTTGTGATAGAAGAATTTTTGCAAGGCGAAGAGGCCAGTTTCATTGTGTTGTGTGACGGCAAGAATGTGGTGGCATTGGCAACCAGCCAAGATCACAAGCGTTTGTTAGACCATGACGAAGGCCCCAACACTGGTGGCATGGGGGCTTACTCGCCTGCGCCCGTTGTAACGGCGCAAGTCCATGCCAGGGCCATGCGTGAAGTGATTATGCCGACCATCAAGGGCATGGAAAAAGACGGCATTCCCTACACGGGATTCTTATATGCGGGCCTCATGATTGATGGAAAAGGGCAGCCAAAAACATTGGAGTTCAACTGCCGCATGGGCGATCCAGAAACTCAGCCCATCATGATGCGTTTGAAGAGCGATTTCGTGGAGGTCATGTTGGCCGCTACCAGCGAAAAATTGGACACGATTGAGTTGGAGTGGGACAGGCGAGTCGCTTTGGGGGTTGTGATGGCGGCCGCTGGATACCCCATGAGCCCACGCAAGGGAGATGTCATTACTGGCTTGCCTAAAGACGAGATGGATGCCATGGTGTTCCATGCCGGAACGACCGCGAAGGAGGGCCAAACCCTCAGTTCAGGAGGCCGCGTCCTGTGCGTCACCGTGCTAGCCGATTCGGTGAAGCAAGCGCAACAAAAAGCCTATGAAGTGGCCAAAGACATTCACTTTGAAGGACAACAATATCGAAGAGACATTGGTTTTAGGGCCATCAAATCGTGAACACGCTCGAAGAACAATCAGTCCCCGCATCGGCGTTAATTCCTGGCCCCTATCCGTATCAAATGAAGGGCCACATTTGGGCCGCATGGCTGCTCAAACTGATTGGTTGGCGCGTTGATTTTCAGGGTTTGCCCACGTTGCAAGGTGTGGCCATTGTGTATCCGCACACCAGCAATTGGGATTTCTGCACAGCCATGCTGTGCAAATGGACCATGGGATTGCCTTTGTTTTTTTGGTGCAAAGAGTCCTTGTTAAAAATTCCTGTGTTTGGTCCTTGGCTTCGCTGGATTGGTGGTGTGCCCATTGATCGGTCTTCGTCTCGCGGCGTAGTGGGTGCCATGGTCGAGGTTTTTGCTGAACACCAGCGCGCAGATAAATTCTTGTGGATTGGCTTGTCGCCTGAGGGAACTCGAAAGCGAACAGAGGGATGGCGCAGTGGCTTTTATCAATTGGCCATGGGTGCCAATTTACCCTTGGCAGTGGTGCATCTCGACTACGCCAAAAAGCAGCTGAAGTTTGAAGGTTTCTTGAAACTTTCTGGCGATTTAGAACTTGATTACGCGCGAATTCGGAAATTGTACGAAGGTGTTGAAGGTTTTCACAATGACAAAGTCGCCCCCATCCGACCTTTGCCCGCCAGAGAAAATAGCCAATAGACAACAAACAGAGTATTCAGAAAGACATAGTATGCAAGTTAGCCAAGCCCATAGCGTTCGGCAATACCTCATCCAGCTTCAAGCCGGAATTACCAAGTCTTTGCATGACTTGGATGGAACGCCTTTTGTGGTCGATGCTTGGAAAAAGCCAGATGGCGAAATGCTGCAAGGCGACGGTATTACCCAAATTTTGGAAGGTGGGCCCGTCTTTGAAAGAGCGGGCTGCGGCTTCTCACATGTGACCGGCCCAAAGCTGCCGCCTTCGGCCACGCAGCATCGACCAGAGTTGGCGGGCGCGCCATTTGAAGCCATGGGTTTGTCTTTGGTCTTTCATCCACGCAACCCCTATGTGCCGACCGTTCACATGAATGTTCGAATGATTGTTGCAAAGCCCGAGGGTAAAGCGCCTGTAGCGTGGTTTGGTGGCGGCATGGACCTGACCCCTTATTACGGTTTTGAAGAAGATGCGGTGCATTTCCATCAAACCTGCAAAGAGGCTGTGCAGCCTTATGGCGCAGATCTACACCCACGTTTTAAAAAATGGTGTGATGAGTATTTCTTTTTAAAGCACCGCAACGAAGCACGCGGCGTTGGCGGCATTTTTTACGATGACTTTGCAGAACTTGGTTTTGAAAAAGGATTCGCCATGATGCAAGATGTGGGCAATGGACTTTTAAAAGCCTACATGCCCCTCGTGATGCGCAGAAAAGATATGCCTTACGGCGAGCGCGAAAGAGATTTCCAACTTTATCGCCGTGGTCGGTATGTCGAATTCAATTTGGTGTGGGACCGGGGTACGCATTTCGGTTTGCAATCAGGTGGTCGCACTGAATCAATTTTGTTGTCCATGCCTTCGCTGGTGACTTGGTCCTACAACAGAGTCGATGCGCCCGATTCAGCAGAAGCTCAGTTGGCCAGTCAATTTTTAAAACCAAGGGATTGGGTTTGACACGTCAACGCATTGGCATTTTGGGCGGCGCATTTGATCCGCCGCACATGGCCCATGTCGCCTTGGCCGAAGCAGCCATCGCTCAATTTCATTTGGACGAATTGATTGTGGTGCCCACTGGAAAAGCTTGGCACAAACCCAGAGACTTAAGCAGCGGCGAGCACAGGACCGCCATGGCCAGGCTGGCTTTCAGTCATTTACGGCAGGCCCGAGTGGATGAGATTGAGTTACAGCGAGGGGGCCCCAGTTACACCATCGACACCTTGCGAAGCTTTTCTGGTCAGTATCCAGCGGCCCAGTTCTTTTTATTGATCGGGGAAGATCAGGCCAAAGCCTTGGCAACATGGCATGAAATTGGTGAAATTGCCCAGCGAGCTATAATCTGCGTCGCTGATCGCGAGATGTCCGAATTCTCAGACTCCGACGCTCCCAGCCATGACATCCCCACCCAGGCCTTGAAATTGCCCAATTTGCCACACAGTGCAACGCAAGTTCGAGCACGGGTGGCCCAAGGGCAAGCCATTGACGCTCTGGTCCCTCCGACCGTTGCGCTGTATATTCAAAGCCATCACCTCTACCAGCCTGCACGATGAACGATACCTCTGCCAAAAAAGACACCCAAAAACTCCAGCGCATTGTTGTTGATGCATTGGAAGATGTGAAAGCACAAGAAATTGTGG
>SXXD01000067.1 GCA_005789685.1 Burkholderiales bacterium | reverse complement strand
TGACAATGTGATTGCCGGCATTTTTGAGAATGCGGGTCAAATCTGCTCAGCGGGTTCACGCTTGCTGGTGCATGAATCTATTCACGATGCGCTGGTTGAAAAGGTTTTGAAAAAAACCAAAGCTATTCACTTAGGACACGGACTTACAAATTCAGGCATGGGGCCTGTCAACTCTGAGTTGCAATTAAAGCGAGTTTCTGGCCATGTTGAGTCGGCCAAATCGCGAGGCATTCAGGTGCTTTGCGGTGGCCAGATTTCGAATGACCCCGCTTCAGGTAGAGGTTGGTTCTACGAGCCCACATTATTGGACCGGGTGCCCTTGCTTGATGCTGCGGTGCAACAGGAAATATTTGGCCCTGTCCTTTGCATTCAAACATTCACCGACATGGAAGAAGCGGTTCATTTGGCCAATGGCACAGAGTTTGGCTTGGTAGCAGGTGTTTTCACCAGGGACTTGAGTGCAGCGCATCGACTGGCGCGCCAGATTGATGCTGGGCAGGTTTATGTGAATGAGTATTTTGCGGGAGGTATAGCTGTGCCTTTTGGCGGCAATAAACACTCTGGCTTTGGTCGCGAGAAAGGGCTGGAGGCGGTAGGGAGTTATTGCAAGACCAAAAGTGTGGTGGCGCGAATTTAAGCTTGCGAAGGTGTTTTGAAATTGGTATGGTGGAGTTTCTGTAATGGCACTTTGGAGGATGCCAATCAATTTCTACATTTGAGCTGTAGTGGTTTAAATAAATTTCGGTTCTGGTTGGTTTTTATGACTTTTTAATCAAGGGAGAATTGCAATGTTGAGACAGCAAATTTTAAAAAAAATAGTATCGGTGAGTACGTTGTTAGCAGCCATTTTTTCCACTGGAAATGCGGCTGCTCAGCTAACGCTCGTATCTTTTGGGGGTGCTTATCAGGAAGCCCAAAGTCAGACTATTTGGCAACCTTCAGCAAAGGTCGTTGGGATAAATTTCAAGGAAGAAACATGGACCAACATCTCTGATTTGAGACTGAAAGTCAAAGCAGGGTCAGTCACTTGGGACATTATTACGAGCGGTGCCGGTGGCGCTGCAAGGGCTGCCAGCGAGGGCTTGCTAGAACCACTTGATTACAAACAAATTGATGTCTCAAATTTTATTCCTGGAATGTATACGGATCACTGTGTTGGAACGGATGTTTTCTCAACTGTCATTGCATGGAATACCAAGACTTATGGCGAAAAGGGCCCGCAGACATGGGCTGATTTTTGGGATGTCAAAAAATTCCCTGGCAAAAGGTCTTACCGCAAGGGTGTAGCAGGAATGCTTGAGCCGGCATTGATGGCCGATGGCGTGCCACCAAACAAAGTATATGAGGTGTTATCAGCGCCAGGAGGCATTGAAAGAGCAATTAAAAAAATAAAGGAACTTAAGCCTCATATTGCTGTCTGGTGGGCTTCAGGTGCACAACACGCTCAACTCATGAAGGATGGTGAAGTAGACATGGTCATTGGTTGGAATGGAAGATTTGACGCTGTTGCCAAGGATGGCGGAAAAGTAGCGTTTACTTTTAATCAAGCTCTATGGGATTTTGAATGTTTTGCTATTCCAAAGGGAGCCCCCAATAAAGCTTTAGCGATGAAGTTTTTAGCTGAAGCTACCAAGCCCCAGTACCAGGCAGAGTTCACTAAACGGATTCCATACGGACCTACAAATAAAAAAGCATATGACCAAATTAGTGCGGCTGTTGCAAGAACATTGCCATCTTCACCAGAGAATGTTGGTAAACAACTTCAAATAGATCCAAATTGGTATATTAAATTTGAAGCTCGAGCCTCCGAACTTTATCAAAACATGTTGACTGAATAATTATTAAGATTGCCTGTGAAAAACGCCTCTCTGCCAATCTCCATTGGAAAAATTACCAAAAAATATGGTTCAACTTATGCGTTAGATCATGTTGATTTGGAAATTAAAAGTGGTGAGTTTTTAACCTTGCTAGGGCCCTCGGGCTCTGGCAAGACCACTCTTCTAACGGTATTGGCGGGCTTTACAAGACCAGATGGCGGTAGTGTGAAGTTTGGCGATGCAGAGATGGTCTGTGTGCCGCCCCATCAACGCGGTGTGGGCATGGTCTTCCAAAATTACGCCTTATTCCCCCACATGACTGTGGCAGAGAATGTGGCTTATCCTTTAAAGATCAGAGGCGTAAAAGGGCAAGAAGCCCAAGAGCGAGTCGAGCGATCTCTCGAGATGGTGCGCTTGGGTGGCTACGGAAAACGCGGCATCGACCAATTGTCAGGCGGCCAAAAACAAAGGGTGGCGCTGGCCAGAGCCATGGTCTTTGAGCCTCGCATCATGCTCATGGATGAACCGCTCTCTGCGCTAGACAAACAACTTCGCGAGCACATGCAAATTGAATTGCGGCAGTTACATGAGAAGTTAGGCATGACAACCGTCTACGTGACGCATGATCAGCGTGAAGCATTGACCATGTCTGATCGAATAGCTGTGATTAATTTCGGCAAGATCATGCAGTTGGATACGCCCCGCGCCATTTACGAAAGACCGCTGAACAAATTTGTTGCAGAGTTCATTGGCGAATCTACTTTTGTGCCTGTGCATATTGAAAACGGTATGGCTAGGTTTTCAAATTTTTCTTTCAAGACCCTTCACAAGGACTCGCGTCATGGTGCGGCACTTCTCATGCTTCGCCCTGAGCGCCTGAGGGTCCTTGGGGCTCAGGAACATTTAAACGCAGAGTTCAATGAATTTTCAGGTCAGTTGGTTCATGTGGTTTATCAAGGTGACAGCTCGCTTTTGGAGGTGAAACTTCCCAACGACATTGGAGTTCAGGTTCGAATGCCTTCAGTCGAGCTTCAGAACCACCCCAATCTGTTGCCAGGTGCTTTTCTGCGGCTTGCTGTGGCCGTGAAGGACACCGTGTTTTTAAGCGAAGAGGGAGGCACTTCTTGAGCGCATTGCCCAATGCACTGGCGCTCAAGCGCGCAGACAGCATTGAGCGACTGTGGTTGCTGGGCTTGGTAACCCCTGCCATGTTGCTCATTGTGATCACCATGGTTCTGCCAGTGGGCTGGCTTTTTTATTTATCTTTGTTGTCAGATACCGGTGCCTTTACCACTGAACATTATGTTCGCATGTGGGAGCAGCCTTCCTACTTTAGAACCTTCAGGACAACATTTGAGGTGAGCATTATGACCACCGCAATTTGTCTTGTCATTGGCTACCCATTGGCTTATTTTTTATCAGAGCTGCCCAAGCGTGCTGCCAACCTTTGCATGATTGCGGTTCTATTGCCTTTGTGGACATCGTTGTTGGTTCGAACTTACGCATGGCTTGTTTTGTTGCAGCGCAAGGGGCTCATTAACAATTGGGCCATTGAATTGGGTTTGTGGACTGAGCCCATTGCTTTGGTTCACAACATGCTGGGCACTCTCATTGGAACGGTTCATGTGATGTTGCCCTTCTTAATTTTGCCGCTGTACTCATCCATGAGAGCCATCGATCGAAATTATCTTCGTGCTGCTGCCAATTTAGGTGCAAGCCCCATGAAAACATTTTGGTCCGTGTTCTTTCCCTTGGCCATGCCTGGAATGGCAACTGGCGCTTTGATTGTTTTCATCTTGTGTCTTGGCTTTTATATAACGCCTGCCGTACTGGGTGGCGGCAAAGTCATCATGGTGTCCAGTCGAATTGCCAACGACATTGAAATCTTCTTCAATTGGGGCGCTGCCAGTGCGCTCGGGGTAGTTTTACTGGTCATGACTGCGTTGTTAATTTGGATTTTTATGAAATTGTTAAAAATTTCTAATCCAGTAGATCGGGCAGTTGCAGCATGAAGTGGTTCAGCTTGCCGGCAACAGATACGCAAATCACGCATAAATCCAGATTATGGCTTTATGGCTTGGCTATCGTTGTGATGATTTTTTTGATTATCCCAACTTTATTGGTCATTCCAATGTCTTTTTCTGCCTCGCAGTATTTGGAGTTTCCACCTCGAAAATGGTCTTTCAAGTGGTATGAGACTTACTTTAATTCTGCGGCTTGGATGCAAGCAACAGCCACTTCTTTGAAGGCGGGTTTGCTAACTGCCTTATTGGCAACGCCCCTGGCTACGATGGCTTCTTATGGTCTTCATACATCAAGGTTCAAAAATGTTAAGTGGCTTTGGATGCTGTTGCTTACGCCGATGGTTGTGCCCCACATTTTGATTGGGATTGGCGTCTTCTATGCCTATGTGAAACTTAAATTAGTGAACACATTGCTGGGCTTGGTTTTGGCGCACTGCATGCTGGCCATTCCCGTGGTGATGTTGGTGGTAGGCTCTGCGCTTAAATCTTATGACATGGATCAAGAGCGGGTTGCGCGAAGTTTGGGTGCTTCACCGTTGTATGCTTTTTGGTCGGTCACCTTGCCCCAAATTAAGTTCTCTGTTGTATCGGGTGCTGTACTGGCATTTTTAACTTCGTTTGATGAAATCATAGTGGCGATGTTTGTATCAGGTGGCGATAACTCAACCTTGACACGCAACATGTTCAATGCGCTGCGCGATCAGGTAGACCCCACCATTGCCGCTATTTCTACAATCATTGTGTTGATCACTTCAGTTCTTCTGATTTTGACGCAATACGTTGGTCAGCCAAAATCTAATTAAAAACACTTTTTCCTATTGGAGTTGATTGATGAGCATCCAAAGATTTGAAACTGGCAAACGTTTGTCCGAGGCAGTTGCTTTTAACGGCACTGTGTATCTAACAGGGCAGGTTGCTAACGACCACTGTGCGCCAGATATTTATATCCAAACCCAACAAACATTGGCCAGCATTGACCGCCTGCTAGAAAAAAATAACAGTGACAAATCAAGAGTTTTGATGGTCACTATTTATTTAACTAACATGGACACCTTTGGTGACATGAACCGTGCCTGGGAAGAGTGGGTGGTACCAGGCGCAACGCCCGCCAGAGCCACGGTTGAGGTTTCACGATTGGCTGGAAAAGAATACGGTGTTGAAATTAGCGTGACCGCAGCGCAGCGCACCACCTAGTCAAGCTCTGCGCCTGATGCTTAAATAGGCGAGTCAACTTTCTGAACCAAGACCGCCAAATTTTGCCCTGCACGGACTTGCCCAATTAAACCGTGGGCGTAGAGCGTGCCGCTGGATTGAAAGTACACGGCCTCGGGTTCTAGGTTGGGTCGGTTTAAGTGGTGCATTAAACCTGCCACTTGTCCTTTCTGAATGTCATCACCTAGGGCAAAGTGTCTTTCGAAGTAGCCGTCCATGGGCGCGAACACGTAGGCTTCAGTGCCATGAATGCGTGTCCATTGCGTTTTTTCGCCCGGACAAGTTTCGATGTTTGGCAAAACGCCAGTGTGCTTGAGCACTCTGTGTGTGGCTTCACGTGTGGCCCGAACAGAGTCTGCTGTTGCCCAGCCGCCCATGCCCATTTCGGCTGCAAGCATGGGAATGCCCTTGAAGGTGACATAGCCTGCAGAGGTTCGGTAGTCACCCATGTTGCTGGTCTGAACCGTGATACCAACGCCAAATGCCTCCGCTAAGCGTGCATTGGCTTGAATGAGTTCAGCGGGCATGCCTTCTGCCATGACCACATGCGCGCTTGGCTGGATAAACAAGGAGCGGCCACCCGCATGCAAGTCGATGTAGAAATTCGCCTTGCTAAAAAGATAGTCAGTGACATACCTGGCTATTTGCTGCGTCGGTAAGCCGTAGTCATCACCGGGAAAGACGCGGTTCAGGTTCAATTGATCGATGGGGGATGTTCGTCGCCCGGCTTTCAATGCTGGGGCATTGAAGGTGGGGAGCAAGATCAGTTGACCCCTAACTTCGTGAGCTTCGATGTTGCGCAACAATTCCGAAATGACGATGGGGCCTTCATACTCGTCGCCATGAACCGCACCTGTCACGACGACCACTGGGCCATTGCCATTTTTAATGGAGGCGGCGGGAAACGGAATCACGCCCCATGCATCGTCGTCGGGTGAGTGAGGTAAGTTGAGGGTGCCAATTTGCTTGCCGTCTTTGTCCCAGTCAATGTCGGTGAATACAGTGCTTGCCATGTGAATCCTGTGTTGACTAAAAAGTTAAAACCACTCAATTTGGGGCCAGCCGTGCTTGGCGGCTTCTGCTCTCAACTTCACATCGCCTTGTGTCACGGTGGCGTGCGTTACGGCTTCTAGCAAGGGCAGGTCGTTGATGGAATCGCTGTAGCCCCATGTTTCAAGCTGAGGCCAGTCCAATTGCTGTTCATGGCACCACATCTTAAGCCGCGTAACTTTGCCTTCGCGCATGTTCAACACACCTGAAGTTTTTCCGGTGAACAAACCCTTGTGCACTTCAGCCTCTGTGGCAATGAGGTCCTGCACGCCTAAGTGTTTGGCCGTCAATTCTGTAATGAACCGATTGGTGGCCGTGGTCATGACCACTCGATCGCCTTTGGCTTGGTGAGCTTTGATTTGTGCTTTGCCACCCGCACACAATCTGGGCGCCACCCACGCGCTTAAAAATTCTTGACGCAGTGGTTCCCATTCAGAAGGTGAGTGAAGTGTGAGGGTGCCAATGTAAAACTCACAAAACGCTTGCACATTGACTGCGCCAGATTTGTAATCGCGCGCCGTGGCTTCGTTTTTGGCCGAGAAGATAGCCTTGTCGAGCAAGCCTCTGTCGAAGAGGAAATCACACCACAACTGATCGCTGTCGCCATCGAGCAGCGTATGGTCTAAGTCAAACAAAGCCAAGCGCATGTCAGTTGCTGCGCAAGTGCCAAGCTTTGGGGCGTGTGAAAGTGGCTAAGCCCTCGCGCGACAAAGTCAGGCCAATGCCTGAGTGACCATAGCCACTCCAAGGCAAGCGTGGGCTGACGCGGTCGCAGCAATTCCAATAAACAGAGCCAGCACGAACTTGAGAAAGCACTTCGCGCGCATGTTGTTCGTTGGGTGTGTAAACGCCAGCGGTGAGGCCATAGGCGGTGTCGTTCATGAGGTGTATGGCCTCAGCATCGTCATTGACTTTTTGGATGCCAATGATGGGACCAAAACTTTCGTCGCGCATGAGGGACATGCTGTGGTTCACGTTGTCAAACACCGTGGCTTCAAACCAATTACCTTTGCCGCCCAACTGGCCTTTGCTGCGTTGACCGCCCAACAAACAGCGAGCGCCTTTGGCTTTGGCATCGGCAATTTGATCTTCCAACACCTTAATTTGTGGTGCACGCGTGAGTGGGCCCAGATATGTATCTGCTGCCAAGGGGTCGCCCATTTTGAAACTGCGAACCGTGTCTACCAGTGCTTCCACGAATTTGTCATGAATGCTGGCATGCACGTAAATACGCTCGACGGAGCAGCAACTTTGACCGGCGTTGTACATGGCACCATCTGCCAAGGATTGTGCGGCCGCCACAGGGTCGGCATCGGCACACACATAGGTGGGATCTTTGCCGCCCAATTCCAATTGCAGCTTGGTCATGCGGGGCCCCATGACCTTGGCAATGTGCTGCCCCGTGGTCAATGAGCCTGTGAAGAACATGCCATCGAGTTGTTGTGCAAGCAAAGCATTGCCAGTGTCGGCGGCACCAATGAGCGTAGCAAACACGTCCTGGGGAATGCCGGCCTCGTGCAGCAAACGGGCCATGGCTAAACCGCTCATGGCTGCGAACTCTGACGGTTTGTACAAAATGGCGTTGCCCATGAGCAGGCCAGGTACAAACACATTGCCGCCCACAAACCACGGGTAGTTCCATGCAGAGATATTGCCAATCAAGCCAAGGGGAATGTGCTCAATTTGCTCGCACATGCCGTCTTGTTTGTAAACCGTTTCGGTTTTCAAAACTGCTTCGGCTTCTGACAAGAAGAAGTCGACGCGACCTAAGAAGCCGTTCAACTCATTTCGGGAGTGAGCCAGTGGCTTGCCGGTTTCTTGGGTCATGGTTTTGGCCAAGTCTTCAAGTTGCGCTACAACCAAAGCTCGAAAGCGCTGAATGCATGCCATGCGGTCTGCCAAAGGCGTAGCGGCCCATGCGGCTTGTGCGTTGCGTGCTTTTTGGGCCTTGATGGCCACGGCTGCGCCATCGTCGATGCGCAGTTGAGTGATCAGTTCATCGGTGGCAGGGTTGACGACGTCAAGCAATTTCATACAAGTCCAATGTGGTTCGGTATTTTTTTGAAGAAAGGAAGTCTAAGCCGGTTGCTTCTTGCGTGCTGCATTTAAAAAATCAGTCAGGATAGGCGAGTCATCCAAGGTGCCTAAGGTCGATTTATGGAATTCAGGATGCCACTGAACGGCGGCCACATAAGCGTCGCCTTGTAATCGAATGGCTTCTGGAATCTGGTCGTGAGGGCAGAAAGCTTCCACCACAAAGTTGGCGGCCAAATCTTTCACACCTTGGTGGTGAATGCTGTTGACTTTGGCTTTGCTGGCGCCGCCCAATAACTTAGACAGTTTGCTATTGGGTTTGAACTGCACCTCGTGCAAATTGAGGTCGTACTTCACGCCGTCGCGGTGCATCAGGGCTTCGGGTCTTTGCGTGGCAATGTCTTGGTACAAAGTGCCGCCAAAAGCCACATTGATCATTTGCATGCCTCGGCATACGCCCAGCACCGGCTTGCCAGCAGCCACAAAAGATTCAATCAGCTTTTTTTCGTAAGCATCGCGCACACGGTCGCCTGTCCATCTTGGGTCCATCACTTCTTCGCCGTAGCTGCCTGGCCACACATCGCTGCCGCCCATGAGTACCACGCCATCCAGCCATTGGGCATAGTCAGCAATTTGCGCATCACCCACTTGGGTCTCGCCTTCGGGCGAAGGAATCATGACCGCCAAGTCACCTTGCGCCATGACCCAATGCATCACCGACTGCTCAACGTATTGAAGCGTCTTGCCCTTGAAGATCACGCGTTCGTTGTCAGGGTGAAAGAAGCAAGCAGAGACGCCAATTTTCAGACGTTTGGAATTAGAAGACATGATGACCCCATCCAAAATTACATGGCAGCCTTGAACAGCTTTTCGAAATCGGCTGATGAGCAAGGGCGCGGGTTGGTTTGATGGCAAATATCGGCCGTGGCAATTTGGACCAAGCGCGCCATGTGTTCTGGTTTAACACCGTACGAAGACAAAGTACCCGTGATGCCAATCGACGCTTTCAATTCTTTGAGCCAAGCCACAAAGGCACTGCCGCCGCCTTTGACATTGCAAACGTGCGCAAGTTCGTTGAATTTTTCAGGCACGGCTTCGTAGTTCCAGGCCATGACCACGTCGATCATGAGCGCGTTGGCCAAGCCGTGGTGCATGTCAACCACGGCACCCAAGGCATGGGCGCAGGAGTGCACAGCACCCAAATCTTTTTGGAAGGCAATGGCGCCCATCATGGACGACATCATCATGTCGCTGCGGGCCTTGAGGTTGCTGGGTTCATGCACAGCTGTGTGCAATGCTGCAGCCCCAATGCGAGTGCCTTCCAAGGCAATGCCATCGCACAAGGGATGGTAGGCCGGTGACAAATAGCTTTCGATGTTGTGAGTCAGGGCGTCCATGCCAGTGGCCGCAGTGATCTTGCCAGGCAAGCCCACTGTGAGTTCTGGGTCGGCAAACACGGTTTGAGCCAATAGCTTGGGGTGGAAGATGACGCGCTTTTGATGTGTGTCATCTTCGCTGACCACACTAGAGCGGCCCACTTCAGAGCCAGTACCCGAGGTGGTGGGCAATGCCACAAAATAGGGCAGGGTGCCACTGATGCTGCGCACCTTGGGATGGTCCCATGCATATTCCAAAATAGGACCCTCATGCGTGGCAGATAGCCCCACGACTTTGGCAACGTCTAAGGAGGCGCCACCTCCCAAGCCAATCACGCAATCGGCTTTGTGCGCTTTGAAAGCTGCGCCACCCGCTGTGACTTGTGAGGCGGTGGGGTTGCCATGCACGCCGGCATAAACAGACACCTCAAGGCCATCCAAGTGACTGATGAACTCAGCCATGAGAGGCAAATCGGCCATGGCTTTGTCGGTGACGATGAGGGGACGCTTGAAGCCTAGATTTTTCAAATGCGAGCCGACTAACTTGCGTGAACCAACGCCAAAGTGGATGGGTGTTGGGAAGGAAAATTTTTCAATGCTCATATCAATGTCCAGTTTGATCTGTAGGGTTCAATTAAATGATTTCAAAATAGCGTTTGAGTTCCCAGTCGGTCACGCCATCTAACCATTGACGCCACTCCCATTCGCGGGTGGCGGCAAAGTGATCCACAAATGTATCGCCTAACCAATCGCGCGCTACTTTGGACTGCTGGAAATTTCGGGTGGTTTCAATCAGGGTGCGGGGTGCACGGGGAATGTTTTCAGCACCGCCGTTGGTGCCGTGAATAGCGGGCGCAGTCAGCTTCATGCCTTTTTCAACCCCATCCAAACCAGCCGCAATGACTGCGGCCATGGCTAAGTAGGGGTTGACGTCCGCGCCGGGGCAGCGGGTTTCTAAGCGGGTTGATTTGGGTGAACCGGCAATCACGCGAAAACTGGCCGTACGGTTATCCACACCCCAAGTGGGTTTGACGGGTGCCCAAAAGCCATCGACCAATCGCTTATAGCTGTTAATGGTGGGCCAGAACATGGGTGCAAATTCCATGAGGTGGGCGACTTGACCCGCCAAGTAACTTTCAAACATTTTGCTCATACCATGACGGCCTTTGGCGTCAGCGAACAAATTCTTTTTGCCGTCACTCATGCTTTGGTGAATATGGCCACTGCATCCTGGATACGCGGCATTCCACTTGGCCATGAAACTGGGCATGATGCCAAAGCGTGCACCAATTTCTTTGGTGCCTGTTTTAAACAAGATGGCGCGGTCGGCTTGTGTCAGCGCATCGCTGAAAGCAATGGCAGCTTCGTAAACACCAGGGCCTGTTTCTGTGTGCAGGCCTTCAATGGGTACGCCAAACTGCAGCATCTCGTCTTGAATGGCATTGAAGAATTCGCGATTTTGGTTCATGCGCAGCAATGAATAACCAAACATGCCAGGTGTGAGTGGTGTTGGCCCTACGCCTTGTTTACTTTCCCAAGAATGAGAGTTCTCTAAAAAGTTGAACCATTCAAACTCCATGCCGCACATGGGGTTCACGCCCATTTTGGCAGCACGTTGAATAACTTTCTTCAAAGTTTGACGTGGGCAAAGTGGATGGGGTGTGCCATCGCTGTTGATGAATTCACCAATGAAAAATGGCACGTTGTTGTCCCACGGCACATTGCGCGCGGTGTCTAAATCCAAACGCGCCAAGGCATCTGGAAAGCCATGTTGCCAGCCCGTGACAGAGGTGTTGTCATAGCACTGATCAGACGAGTCCCAGCCAAACACCACATCACAAAATCCAAAACCACCCGCTGGGTAAGGCTCTGCGGCGCCTTTGAATTTGTCAATGTGCAAGTACTTGCCGCGCAAAATGCCGTCGATGTCGCTGACGGCCACTTTGACTTTTTGAGCCCCACTTTTTTCAACCGCTTTGAGTGCAGGATGTACTTTAGATGTGGTCATGATCAATCCTATGCAAATTTACAATTTCATTTTACTTAGAAGCATTCAAGCGGGAGCCCCGCTGGCAATGCCCAATTCTTTCAATGCCAAAGCCACAGCATGCACTGCTTGTTGCATTTCTATGGGGCCAATGGCACCAATGCAGCCTACACGGAATGTTTCAATTTCAGT
>SXXD01000066.1 GCA_005789685.1 Burkholderiales bacterium | reverse complement strand
GGGTCTAGCAACAGACCCACAATGTGACGTACTTGGGCCTCGTTCAAGATGCCCGTGTGGCCTGCGCGAGGCATGTTGGAGCAAGCGTTGTAGGCCTTGGCGTTCCAGATCTTGCCCCAGGTGTACTCCACGATGGCCTTGCTGGCAGGATCGTTGGGATTAGACACGCCACGAATCTTGCCGTAGTTGTAAAGGCTGGGGCCAATGGTGCCGTAAGAAATTTCTTTCTGGTCAATCTTGTGGCAGTTGTAGCAATTGCCGCCGTTGAGGTCATTGGCTTTATCACTCCAAGTCAGGCCGCGACCACTTTGTGCGATTTTTTCGCCTTCCTTCCAGTCGCCGATGAACTTGCCATCAGAGGGCCACTTGATGGCTTTGAGGTTGGCTTCTTCGATGCGCTTGGCAGTTTTTTCGTCCAAGGGTTTGCCTGCTACGTCGGCTTCACTGCAAAGGCGGTTGGTTTCGTCGGTGGCGGTAATTCGCTCGACTTTCACATGACTTTGGTCACGAAAAGAAGCCTTGACGATCTTGTCGGTCAATGCATTGAGCTCGACCATCGAAGGGCCGGAAGCGCAACCTGCTACCAGTAAAGTGGTGGCCAAACTAGCCAGTACGAGTTGGGTCTTTTTGTTCATGAGGTTCTCCTGTTTCGATCAGCGCTTGATGGCCGGGGCAACCGAAGCTGCACCCTTGGCATTCACACCCAGATAGGTCGATAAGGCGATCGTGGCATCGCTGCCAAAACCAGGGTACGGAAACCGCTGCTGGCGATAGCAATCGTTCAGGCGCAATTGCATGCTCCACATCTGGCCGTTGGAGACGCGGTAGGCGGGCCAGGCAGCAAAGCCAACACCGTCACCGGGGTTCTTGGTCAAAATGGGCAGATCTTGCAAGCGGATGCGTTTGCCTTCTTCGCCATGGCAGGAAGCGCAGGAAAAGTCATGCGACCCACCACGCTGAAAGAACAGGCGTTTGCCCACTTCGTAAAAGGTTTTTTCTTGAAGGTGCGCTTGTGACAGGTTAAAGCGCTGACCTTTGGATTCGGCAGCAATCCAGGTGGCCAAAGATGTCACATTGGCCATTTCGCCACGACCAAATGCGGTCTTGGAGATTTCGGCAGCATTAAAACCTTGCAGGGTTTCCATGCAGGTCACCAAGCGGGACTCCAGGTCCTGCACTCGCTGGGAGTCTGCAAAGTATTTGGGCAACTCCACAAAAACACCTTTGACCACGCCAGGACCTTTACCCAGATCGCATTTTTCGAGGCTGGCGTTTTTGGGACCCCGTGCTTTTTTCCAGAGGTCTTCGCCTTTGGCTTCAAACAGTTCAGCGGGGTTGCCGTCTTGCAGCATGGCGCGGTATTCATCAATGCCTTGGCTAGCGGTCTTTTGGGCCAGCGCGGACATGGTACTTAGGGCCAGTGCAGTTGCCACGGCCAAACTTGATGCTTTGTTCATTGTCACCTCTATTGTTATATTTCAAACACAAAGGGTGGAGTTTTGACCTCACCCTTTGCTTTATCTTTGCACGATCACGAAACGGTGGCTTCGTCAGTGCGGGTATCACCCTTGTTGTCTTTCCAGGTCACAGCAATTTTGTCACCGGCTTTGGCGCCTTTGACGTTGAATTGCAGGAAGGGGTTTTTAGACACTGCGGGACCCCACTCAGCAGAGAACACGTCTTTGCCGTTGTGTTTGGCTGTGACTTCCTGGATGAACCAGGCGGGCACGGTTTTGCCGGAAGCGTCTTTACGCTGGCCAGATTCCATCTCGTGGCTCATGAGCACACGAACGGTTGCTTTGTCACCAGAGGACTGGGCACGGATGCGCATTGGATCTGCCATTTTTCTCTCCTAAATTTTTCAATGAATCAATGTTTGAACAATAGGCGCTGGGGATTAACCGCCGCAACCACCCAAAGTGACTTTGACTTCTTTCTTGGCCCACAATGCTTTACCGTCGTTCATGATGGCCACAGCGTAGACATCAGAAGACTGGCCCATTTTGGCGCGGGTCGAGAAATTGGCTTCGACGGCATCGGTCACATGGAACATCGCCACCAGAGAGGACGGGTTCTTTTCGACCATGATCATCAAGTGCTTGACGCCAGGCAGTGCGGTGCTGGCGCCCAAAGGCACCACAGCGCCGTTTTCGGCGATGTCCGGACCGGTGATGGTCATATCTTTGCTTTCGGCTATGCTGGTAGCACCAGCAGCTTTGGCGGAGTCTTGCACCGACTTGGCGTCGAATGCAGCTTTGTTGAAGGCAGCATGGGCGAACTGTGGGAAACCCGCAGTGGCCAAGAGGCCCGCCACAACAGCGCTTTGCTTGAGTGTCTCGCGACGGTTTTGCATCTGATATCTCCTTGATGGTTGAGTGATGCTAAAGAAACAGGTTCAGAAGTGCAATAGGGATGACCCTGAATTACTTGCTGGCCCCCTTGGAAATCCATTCGGCAATTTGCTTGGCATCAGCGCCAGGCAGTGACTGAGGTGGCATGGGGATTTGACCATAAACACCCACGCCACCGGCCTTGACTTTGCTCAAAATATAGTCGGTCTTACCGGCTTGTTTTTTCGCAATTTCGTTAAAACCAGGGCCCACAATCTTCTTGTCCACACCGTGGCAAGCGGTGCAACTGTGCTTGTTCAACAAAGCAATCGCTGCTTTGGCTTCGTTGATTTCAGGCTTGGCAGCGGCCACTGGAGCAGCAGCAGCAGCCACCGGCATACCAGCCTTGGGCTCGGGTTTGGTCGTATCAGCGCCGCGCTGCGGACCGACGGTGCGGTTTTGCTCTTGCAAGTTGCCGTGGGCATTGCGCGCAAAGTCGGGCAGAAATGACGCCACTTTGGCTTCAGGCGTGCAGTCCTTCATGCAAATCTTGTTGGCGGTGTCGGGTTTTTTAACACCACTCAATTCATTGCCAGGCCACATCGCATGGGCTGTGCTCATGCCATTGCGGTTGGGCATTCGCGCCTGCACTTCTGCGATGTTTTTGTCAGACAGCACATAGTTGTCCGGCACGATGTTGGCCATGTTCAGCATGAAGGCCGTGACAGCATAGACTTCTTCCGTGCTCAGTGTCTTGGGGTTAGTCCATGGCATTGCACGGTTGATGTAGTCCCAGAGGGTTGAGACTGTGGACACTTTCATCAGGGTGGTGCGGCCGGGGTAGTCGGCTCGCATCAAGTTGGCCACGCGGCCTTTCTTAATGTCTTCTGCAGTGGTCCCGCCGATGAGCGGACTGAACACCTCGTTGGACTCACCAAATACACCGTGGCAATGGGCGCACTTGGCTTCCCACACATCCTGGCCTTTGGCCACCGAACCGGAGCCTGCTGGCAGGCCCTTAAAGTCCGGGCGCACATCGATGTCCCACTTGGCGACCTCAGAGGGCGTGGCGGTGCGACCAATGCCCGGGAACGTGTTGGACTGAGCAGCCACCACCCCCGCTAAAGCAAGCAGAGCCAACGTCATAAGGGCATTACGAAACCTGGACATTTTTCACCTCACCGTTTTCCTGCACCAACCACGACTGGATCGCGTTGTTGTGATAGATCGATCGCGTGCCGCGCACTGAGCGCAGCTGTTGGTAAGTGGGTTGCACATGGCCTGTATCATCTCGGGCCCGGCTTTGGATGATGGCAGGCTTACCATCCCACACCCAATCGATGTTGAAGCGGCTCAGAGCCTTGGAGAGCAAAGGCGTCTCCAAGCGTGCCTGTCGCCAGTTGCGACCCCCGTCGGTGGACACATCCACGCGCTTGATCTTGCCCTTGCCCGACCAAGCCAAGCCCGTGATGTTGTAGAAACCTTTGTCCAGCAAAACCTGACCACCCGAGGGCGTGGTCACCACGCTCTTGACTTCTTGCAAATTGGTGTATTGGCGGTGCGTGCCATCCGGCTGCAAGTCCATGTAATGAATCGCTTCGTCTTTGGCTGCATAAGGCTTGTCGCCCACCTCCACTCGGCGCAGGTACTTGACCCAGCTCACACCTTGCACGCCTGGCACCACCAAGCGCAGGGGGTAGCCATTTTCAGGGCGCAGCATTTCACCGTTTTGGCCATAGGCCACGATGACTTCACCCGACGTGATCAGGCTCATGGGGATGGTGCGGGTCATGGACGAACCGTCACCGCCTTCGGCCAAAACAAACTTGCCGTTTTTCAGGTCTGCACCGGCCATCTCCAGCAGGGTGATCAGGGGCACGCCCGTGAACTCGCTGCAAGAAATCATGCCGTGGGTGTACTGCACTGTGGGCACCGCCACGTTGCCCCACTCGGTGGCGGTGTTGGCACCGCACTCGATGAAGGCAAAGCGCGATACGGACGGCAAACGCATGATCTCGTCCATGGTGAAAACCATGTTCTTTTTGACCATGCCGTTGATCATGAAGCGGTGCTTGGACGGGTCAATGTCCCACCAGCCTTGGTGGTGACGCTCGAAGTGCAAACCGCTGGGCGTGACGATGCCAAACAAAGACTGCAACGGTGCAAACGACACCGAGGCTTGGGTGGTTTGTGTCAGGCCAGGGCTTTGACGGCGCTGCAAGTTGGCTTCGAACTTGGAGGGCTTGCCATAGCCTTCAACGGCCACGCCCTGCCCCAGGCCTACGGCGTGCTCAGGCAGGTTGAGGATGTTGGGGTCGCCACCTTCAAGGGCCACGGGGTTGCCTTGGGCCATGGCCATAGGGGCTGCTACGCCAGCTGCAGCTGCTGCAAAGGCGTTGCGGATGAAATCACGGCGACCCTTTTTGCCTTCGGCAAAGACCTCCTTGATGCCCGTTGGGGTCAGGAAGTTTTCAGGTGCTTTTTGCACTCTTCCAGAATTGATGTTGTCTGCGTTCACACAAACTCCTTGTTGGTTTGATCATTCACATCCAGACCGATGGACACCTGAGCGCCTTACCTCATCTTGGTTCAATGTCATCTTGTACTTACACTTAAGTTTGTATATTCGGATGTTCGAATATATGCGATAAGCGATGAATTCGAATCAGGGATTACACCTAAGAAGCATCTGATGAGTCAAAACCTAGGATTGCTGGGACAGGCCCCAGATGGCGAGCCCTTAAGACCTCATTTGAACTTGTAGTGATCGCGATTGATCACCGCCGCGACCGAGGTAACGTCCTCTGGAAACATACCCAAGTTGAGCTCGGTGTTGCATTGCTCCACCATGGGCAAATGTTGCACAAAAAAAGAAACTCAAACCGACCATCGCGGTTTTGTTTCGGGTTTTCATTCAAACCTCCCATCAAAAAAGCCGCGATCACATCGGGCTTTCTAAATTAGGCCAGCTGGTCAAGCCCACTAGGGCTTGACTTACTTGGCACCAGCCAAAACCCATTTGGACAATGTCAGTGCATCGGCATCGCTCAAAGCCGCTTGGGCAGGCATGGGTACAGGGCCCCACTTGCCCGAACCACCAGCCTTGATGCTTTTAGCCAGTGTGGCTTCAGCGTCTTTTTGGCCAGCGTATTTTTTTGCCACGTCATTGTAAGAGGGACCCACCAGTTTCTTGTCCACGGCGTGGCAGGCCATGCAAGCGTTTTTCTTGGCCAAGTCTGCGTTGGCAAAGGCAGGTGCTGACATCAGGGCAGAAATGGCAACAGCAGCGAAAATCAATTTCATGAGAGCTCCGAGTTAAGGTTTTAAATATAACCAAACGGTAATTTAACCTAGATCAATACGGCTTTGCGAAAAAGCGCTCAACTTTTGCGTCAGTGATTCTACTGAGGGCCGGTTGCAAACGGTGATCGGTCAGAGAGGTTTTTGCCAGCGCAGCCTATGGCCTTACAGGGCTTTGAGCCCTTGCGCCATGCGGTCTTCGAGATAGGGGCCGTAAAAATCGGGATGGTAAGCACCCTCCATGCGCTCGGCCACTTCTTTGCCACCGGGCCCAAAGAACAACAAGGTGGGCGTGATCGAGACTTTCCACCGCCGAGTCAGTTCATCATGGGTGGTCAACTTGCCCGCAAAGTCGAGCACGGGC
>SXXD01000279.1 GCA_005789685.1 Burkholderiales bacterium | reverse complement strand
TTCGGCGCCTTAGACGCCTTAACCCGCGGCACCATTCAAGATGAGCTGATGGGCATCGTGAGACAAACACAGCAAACAGTTTTCATGATCACGCACGATGTGGACGAGGCCATTTTGTTGTCCGATCGAATTTTGCTCATGAGCAATGGCAACGAAAGCAATGGTCACTACGTACCAGGCGGCCTGGCAGAGGTGGTGGTCAATCCATTGCCACGTGATCGAACACGTGCGCAACTTCACCATTTGCCCAGCTACTACGAGGTTCGCAATCACATTGTGGATTTCTTGGTCTCTCGCGCCAAAGCGCATTGAATTTTTTAACTTTATTTTCAACATCAACTTTCATTGACGAGGCCTCTCATGAACCGTTTAGACGTGACAGAAAAAATCATCAGCACCAAAGTGTCCAAGGGCATTAAGTGGAGCGATGTGGCAGACAAAGTGGGTTTGTCCAAAGAGTGGGTCACTGCGGCCTGCTTGGGCCAAATGACTTTGGATGTTAAACAGGCCAAGATCATTGGCAAAATTTTTGGCCTGACAGCCGAAGAGCAAAAATGGCTGCAAGTGGTACCTTACAAAGGCTCCTTGCCCACTGCAGTACCGACGGATCCGCTGATTTACCGTTGGTACGAAATTGTGAATGTCTATGGCACCACCATCAAAGAGTTGATTCACGAGGAGTTTGGCGACGGCATTATGAGTGCCATCGATTTCAGTATGGACATTGTGCGTGAGGCAGACCCCAAAGGCGACCGCGTGAATGTGGTGTTGTCGGGCAAATTCTTGCCTTATAATCAGTACTGATCGACTTGGCGGGTAGAAAAAGCCCGTTTCGTCGCCTCTGTTTCCTTGGCCGTGGTTAAAATAAGCACAATCCCAAGGAGCGTTGCAGCCCGCCTGCCATTTCGGCTGCGGGTCAGGCTTGGGACTCAATGTGGGGCTTGACCCCCTTCCAATTGCAAACCACGCTCACCTGCGATCCAAGGGGTGAGTTTTGTTGTCTGCTGCTGTTTCTAATTTTGTCGCGCCACTCAAACTGTCTGGCCTAGAGCCCGTCTCTATTAGCACCGACTCTTTGTTTGTGAACATTGGAGAGCGCACCAACGTCACAGGTTCTAAAGCCTTCGCACGCATGATTTTGAATGGCGAGTACGAGCAAGCTTTGGCAGTGGCCCGTCAGCAAGTTGAAAACGGTGCGCAGATCATTGACATCAACCTGGACGAAGCCATGTTGGACAGCCAAGCGGCCATGGTTCGGTTCTTGAACCTGATTGCTTCTGAGCCCGACATTTCCCGCGTGCCCATCATGATCGACTCTTCCAAGTGGAGCGTCATTGAAGCGGGTTTGCGTTGCATTCAAGGCAAGGGCATTGTCAATTCCATCAGCATGAAAGAGGGCGTTGAAGGCTTTAAGCAACAAGCGCAACTGATTAAGCGATATGGTGCGGCTGCAGTGATCATGGCGTTTGATGAAAAAGGACAGGCAGACACTTACCAGCGCAAAATTGAAATTTGCGAGCGCGCCTATCGTGTGTTAGTGGACGAGGTTGACTTTCCACCCGAAGACATCATTTTTGACCCCAACATTTTTGCCATTGCCACCGGCATTGAAGAACACGACAACTATGCAGTCGACTTCATTGAAGCCACGCGTTGGATCAAGCAAAACTTGCCGGGCGCTAAAGTTTCGGGCGGTGTGTCCAATGTATCGTTCAGCTTCCGCGGCAACGACCCCGTGCGTGAGGCTATTCACACGGTGTTTTTGTACCACGCCATTCAAGCCGGCATGGACATGGGCATTGTGAATGCCGGCATGATGGGCGTGTACGACGAGCTCGAACCTGATTTGCGCGAACGCGTTGAAGATGTGGTGTTGAACCGCCGCCCCGATGCAGGCGAGCGTTTGGTGGAAGTGGCAGAAAACGCCAAAGGCGCCGCCAAAGACGACTCTCAAAAGCTGGCTTGGCGCGGAACGCTGGATGCCCCCATAACAGTATCTGCACGCTTGTCACACGCCCTAGTGCATGGCATCACTGACTTTATAACCGAAGATACCGAAGAGGCGTATCAAGAAATTCTGGCCAAGAACGGCCGTCCTTTGCACGTGATCGAAGGCCCGCTCATGGACGGTATGAATGTGGTGGGCGACTTGTTTGGTCAAGGCAAGATGTTCTTGCCGCAAGTGGTCAAGTCTGCGCGCGTCATGAAGCAAGCCGTCGCTCACTTGGTGCCTTACATCGAAGAAGAAAAGCGCCAGCAAGAAGCTGCTGGCCAAGACGTGAAATCCAAGGGCAAAATTGTGATTGCCACCGTAAAGGGCGACGTGCACGACATTGGCAAAAACATTGTGACGGTGGTGCTTCAGTGCAACAACTTTGATGTGGTCAATATGGGTGTGATGGTGCCGTGCCATGAAATTTTGGCCAAAGCCAAAGAAGAGAATGCCGACATCATTGGCTTGTCTGGTCTGATCACGCCCAGTTTGGAAGAGATGCAGTACGTGGCCAGTGAAATGCAAAAAGATGCGCATTTCCGTTTGCGCAAAATGCCTTTGCTAATTGGAGGTGCCACCACCAGCCGTGTGCACACCGCCGT
>SXXD01000065.1 GCA_005789685.1 Burkholderiales bacterium | reverse complement strand
TGTGAACACTCGCTGGGTCAAGGTGGCAGGCTTTGCATTTACAGCTGCCGTAGCAGGCGGCGTAGGCGCTGCCATGGCAGTGCGCTGGACCTACATCGACCCGCATACTGCATTCAATCCGTTCATTGGTTTTCAAACAGTATTGATTGCACTCATTGGCGGCGCCATGACTTTGTGGGGCCCTCTCATTGCAGCCATTGTGTTCAGTATCTTGGCTGAAACGCTGCGCTTGCAAGCACCTCAAATTTACATGATGACTTTAGGTCTCTTGCTGATTTTGAGTGTGTTGTATTTACCGGGCGGCTTAGCCTCCATGCGCTGGCAAACCTTCAAAGACTGGTACCTAGACATGCGTCAGTGGTACAAGGACACGCGATACATTTTGAGCGGCGACAAAGCCCGCGACAAGCAACGCGCCAAGGAGAGACGAATTGTCGGCCTCTGAAAACTATTTGCTTCAAGCGAAAGATGTGACCGTGCGCTTTGGCGGCTTAACCGCTGTGGACGCTGTCAGCATGAACATCGCGGCTGGCGAATTGGTGGGCATCATGGGCCCCAACGGCGCAGGCAAGACCACTTTCTTCAATGCCATCTCTGGCGTAACACCGCTCACTTCGGGCCAACTCAAAGTGGACGGTCGATCTCTCACGGGCGCTTTACCCCACCAGTTTGCAAAGCGCGGCCTTGCCCGAACTTTTCAAACACCGAGGGCGTTCAGCGACTTGCCCGTGAGCGAGAACATTCGGTTTGGCTTGATATTTTCAGGACGCAGGCCGCGAAAGTATGTGTTTTGGGGTGAAGAAAAAGACGTGCCTTGGGCGCTGCGCGATGCCGCCAGCATTTTGTCGGTCATTGGTTTGTCAGAGTTGGCAGACCTGCCCGCGGGCGCCATTACCCCTTCGCAGCAACGCGTTTTAGAAATTGGCATGGCCTTGTCAACACGCCCTCGCATTTTGCTTTTAGACGAAGTGGCTGCAGGCCTGACTGAAATTGAAGTGGAAGAAATGGCTCGCCTCATCAGACGTTTGCGCGATGAGTTAGACCTCTCTGTCATTTGGATTGAGCACGCCGTGAAAGTTTTGCTCAAGCATGTTGAACGTGTCATTGTGCTCAACCAAGGCAAGATGATTGCCGATGGCAAACCATCAGACGTGGTGCGCAACAAAGAAGTGATTGAAGCTTATTTGGGCGATGAAATGGTGAACGATTCGGAGGGTCTCACATGATGTGGTATCGCCCTCAAGCGTTTGTTCTGGGTGGCTCGGGCAAAGCTCAGTTGCGCGTGCGCAGATTGAGCGCTGGCTACGGCCCGTTTGAAGTCATACGCCAACTCAACTTCGATGTGCTGCCTGGCCTCACTGTGATTTTGGGTCCCAATGGTGCAGGCAAAACCACTTTGCTGCGAGCATTGTCTGGACAAATTCCAATGCGCGGCGAGGTGCTGCTAGACGGCGAAGACCTTCCCGAAAAAGCCCACGAAATTGTGAAAGCCGGCATGGCCTTGGTGCCTGAAGGCCGCCAGTTGTTTCCACAAATGACCGTGCTTGAAAATTTAGAGCTGGGTGGTTGGCTGCAAAAACCAAACATCCGCCAAGAGCGCTTGGAAATGGTTCTGCAAGACTTTCCCAAACTGCGTGAACGCGCCACTCAATTGGCTGGCACCATGAGCGGTGGCGAACAACAAATGGTGGCCATTTCACGCGCCATGATGTCGGCCCCTCGCTTGCTGATGCTCGATGAGCCATCACTTGGTTTGGCGCCTCGCATGGTCGATGAATTGCTGGCCATGACTCGCCGCATTGCAGACCAAGGCACCACCGTTTTAATGGTGGAGCAAAACGTGCGCAAAGCCTTGGCAGTGGCCGACCGCGGCTATGTGATTGAGCGCGGTGTGTTGGTGGCGCATGGCTCATCCAAGTTGCTGGCCCGTTCCTCTGTCATTCAAGAAGCCTATTTGGGCGCTGCCGCCAGCGACACACGCACTGCTTCGCAAGCGCTAGAAAAAACTGTGCGTTCAACTTAATTTTTAAAGATCTCTAGGAGACTCTCCATGTCTGACATGTCCATGCTCATCAACGGCCTCAAAGTGAGTGCCGAGAACAACGCCACTTTTGAGCGTCGCAACCCACTCGATGGCACCGTGGCCACGCGAGCACCTGCAGCATCCCCTGCCGATGCTATTTTGGCGGTGGAAGCGGCCGCTGAAGCATTTAAAACTTGGTGCGATGTAGGTCCGAACGAAAGACGTGCCTTGCTTTTAAAAGCAGCCGAAAAACTTGAAGCCAAAACACCTGAATTCATTAAGGCTGTACCAGAAGAAACGGGTGCCACGGGCATGTGGGCTGGCTTCAATGTGTTCTTGGCGGCCGGCATGATTAGAGAAGCCGCATCTCTCACAACACAAGTATCGGGCGAGGTTATCCCCTCCGATGTACCAGGCAATTTGGCCATGGGCATCCGTCAACCCGCTGGTGTCATTTTAGGAATCGCACCCTGGAATGCACCCGTTATTTTGGGCGTACGTGCCATCGCCACGCCCTTGGCCTGCGGAAATACCGTTATTTTGAAGGGCTCAGAAAATTGCCCCAAAACACATCAACTGATTGTGGAAGCGTTTCAAGAGGCCGGCTTTCCACCTGGTGTTGTGAACTACATCACCAATGCGCCCGCCGACGCTGCGTCGGTGGTTGAGGCCATCGTGGCTCACCCCGCAGTGAGGCGCGTCAACTTCACGGGCTCAACCAAAGTGGGCAAACTCCTTGCGCTCACTTGCGCCAAGTATTTGAAACCTGTGATCTTGGAATTGGGC
>SXXD01000278.1 GCA_005789685.1 Burkholderiales bacterium | reverse complement strand
TCTGAGTCACCGCGGAACATGCCAATGAGGTGCTCTTCCAAGCCCATCATCAATGGGTGAACCCAAGTGTCAAACAGCACATTGGCACCTTCAAATCCCATTTGGGGTGAATAGCGTGCTGGGAAATCTTGCACATGCACGGGGGCCGATATCACTGCGCAAGGCACGCCCAAACGTTTGGCAATGTGACGCTCCATTTGCGTGCCCAGCACCAACTCTGGATTCAATTCTGCAATGCGCGCTTCAATCTCTAAGTAGTCGTCGCTGATCAAGGCTTCAACGCCATAAAGCTTGGCCGCATCACGCACCTCGCGCGCAAACTCGCGGCTGTAGGTACCAATTCCTACGACCGTAAAGCCCATCTCTTGCGCCGCCACCCTGGCAGCGGCCACAGCATGCGTCGCATCGCCAAACACAAACACGCGCTTGTTGGTGAGGTAAGTGGAATCAACTGAGCGCGCATACCAAGCCGCGCGCGACTCTGCTTTTGCCAAGGCCGCTTCAGGGTCAAGCCCAGCCAGCTGCGCAACTTCACGGACAAAGTCGCGCGTAGCGCCAGTGCCAATTGGAATGGTTTTGGTAAACGCTTGGCCAAATTGACGCTGCAGCCACTGTGCACTCAAGTTAGCAATTTCAGGATAGAGAACTACGTTGAACTGTGCATCTGCTAAGCGCCCAATATCGGCGGGTGTTGCAGACAGCGGTGCCACCACATTGATTTCAATGCCCATGTCTGTGAGCAACTTGCGAATTTCAGTCAGGTCATCCCGGTGCCTAAAGCCCAAAGCGGCAGGGCCCAAGATATTGCACCGCGGTTTGCTGCTTTGTGTCTTCTCAATCTGATCAGCTGGCAAAGCCAAGTTGCGAACCAGTTGGTAAAAAGTCTCTGAGGCGCCCCAGTTTTCTTTGCGCTGGTACGAAGGCAATTCCAAAGCCACCACGGGCACAGGCAAGTTCAAGGCCTTGCACAAACCACCGGGATCGTCTTGAATCAATTCAGCGGTACACGATGAACCCACCAACATGGCTTTGGGTAAGAAACGCTCATAGGCTTCGCGTGCTGCAGTTTTAAAAAGTTCTGCGGTATCACCACCCAAATCACGCGCTTGAAACGTGGTGTAAGTCACTGGCGGGCGTTTTTGCAAACGCTCGATCATGGTGAATAACAAGTCTGCATAGGTATCGCCCTGCGGCGCATGCAACACGTAATGCACATCTTCCATGGCTGTAGCGATGCGCATGGCGCCCACATGGGGAGGTCCTTCGTAAGTCCAGAGTGTGAGTTGCATGGCTCTGCTTCCTTTAAGCAGCTAGGCGCATGCGGCGCACCAAAGGACGGGTGAAGAGTTCGGCCAAATCACCGGCTTGGTCAAAGCCTTGAATGGGCGTGAACACCAACTCAATGGCCCACTTGGTGGTCATGCCTTCAGACTCCAAGGGATTGGCCAAGCCCAAGCCACACACCACCATGTCGGGGTGCAAAGCGCGGCAACGATCGAGTTGTTTTTCGACATGTTGGCCTTCAGACAAGAAGGTGCCCTCAGGCAACATGGCCAACTCCATGGCCATGTGCTGACGGTGCAAATAAGGCGTGCCCACTTCCAACAATTTCATACCCAGTTCACGCGACAAAAACCGCGCCAAAGGAATTTCAAGTTGCGAGTCGGGAAAGAAGAAAATACTTTTACCTTCCAAGTGCAACTTGGCACGTGACAACGAGGCAGTAGCTCTGGCCGTTGGCGCTGCCACTGCGGCATCAAAGCGTTCTTTGGAAACACCAAAGGCATTGGCAGCCGATTGCAACCACGCCGTGGTGCCTTCAATGCCCAGCGGGAAAGGTGCTGGTAACAAGCTGGCACCGCGCGCTTGTAACGCTTTTGCTGTGTCTGCCAAAAAGGGTTGCGCCAACAACAGACGTGTGCTGTTTCCGATCGGTGCCTGATCGTCTGCACGCCTTGGTGGGAAAAAGCGCACGCGCTCTATGCCCATGTGATTCAAAATGCGCACAAACTGATCTTCCACCACATCAGCCAAGGTACCCACAATGACCAACTCTTGCGCGGCATCGGCAGGGGCCGTTGGCAAGCCAGGCACCATTGAAGCCAAGCAAGCATCCTCGCCTTGAGTGAATGTGGTTTCAATGCCACTGCCCGAATAATTCAGCACCCGCACTGAAGATGCATGCTGCGTAGAAAGCCTAGATGCAGCGCGCGACAAATCAAGTTTGATCACTTCGGAAGGGCATGAACCCACCAAGAACAGCAGTTTGATTTCAGGACGCCGCGCCAGCAACTGGTTGACCACCCGATCAAGCTCTGTATTGGCATCGGACAAGCCAGCCAAATCACGTTCGTCAATGATGGCCGTTGCAAAACGAGGTTCTGCAAAAATCATTACGCCAGCTGCCGACTGAATCAGGTGGGCACACGTGCGTGAACCCACGACCAAGAAGAACGCATCTTGAATTTTTCGGTGCAACCAAATGATGCCTGTTAAGCCGCAGAAAACCTCGTGTTGGCCGCGCTCGCGCAGCACCGGTGCATCACTGCAACCGCCCACCGTTTTTACGGGTACAGGAAAGCTGACAACACTCATGCGGCCATCCCCTGAAATCCTTCATGTTTGACTGCTGTGGCTTCACGCAATTTGGCTTCTTGATCGAGACGTGCCGCACGCAATTTAAGAATGAATTGCCCCGCATTGACCACGTATGTTGCATAAGCAGCCAAGGCCAAATACATCAACTCAACACCCTGCAATTTTTGGGTGTACATGGCGTACAAATAGGCCGTGTGAAGGGCCAGTACCAACATGCTGAAAACATCTTCCCAATAGAAGGAAGGGGCAAACAAATAGCGCCCAAACACCACCTTCTCCCAAATGCAGCCTGTGATCATGATGGTGTAAAGCGTCAAGGTTTTAACCACCACGCTCTCATTGGCAGTGTCTAAGCCCTCGCCAGTGAACAAATACCGCAAAACAAAATAAAGACTGCCCAAAAATATGAAAAACTGAATGGGTGCCAACAAGCCCTGTACAAAAGTCCAATAAGTGCTGTCGCGACGCAGTCGTTCTTCTGGGGTGTAAAGCGGTCGACGCGCCTTGACACCGCTTTCACTTGCATTTTTAAAAGTTGGTATTTTTTCAGCCATGAAGGCAATTTATTACCTCTTTCTGAAATTGTCAACTTAGATTGACGTAAACACTTAGTTACAGGTGATTTAATTCCCGACTAATTTAGTAGGATAAAAATAAGCTTTGACCAAAGTCAATTCAAGGCTTAAAAGGGGATTCATACGAAACGAACACGCTGCTGGGCTAAGTTCTTTCACCAAGCAGGAGGCAAGAATGGACAATTCAAATCAGAGCAATGGCCAAAGAGCGGAAGGCTCCCATTTCCCTGAAAACAGTGAGGCAGGGCATTGGCGCGGTTTCGGCGCCCCCGCCAACAGCCGGTTTGATGGCACGCCCGGTAGTACGCCCACCACGGCGTCCTCGTCCACCTCAACCGTGGCCGTTCTGGCGCGCACCATTCAAAATGAAATCATTCCACGTTTGATGATGGCCCACCGCACGCCAACTGAATGTGCCATGCCCAACTTGACACTGCCCTACAGCATCACCCCCACGGATGTGACTCACTTTGTCAATCTTTTGCTAGAAGGCCGCCAAGCCGAAGGCCTTGATTGGATAGATGAAGCCCGCGGCAAGGGCGTGAGCATCGAATCCATCTTTTTAAACCTGTTGGCCCCTGCTGCCAGACAATTGGGCGAACTTTGGGAAGATGACGAACGCGACTTCACAGAGGTCACCCTTGGCTTAGCCGAACTGCACAAAATTTTGCAAGTGTTGCCCTCCATGAGTGAGTTGCACAAACAATACGTGCCCAATGGATTGACTATTTTGCTCATGCCATCGCCCGGCGATCAGCATACCTTGGGCTTGGCCATGGTGGCCGAATTTTTCCAGCGCGATGGTTGGGCCGTCGATGGGGGCACTTTTGCAGCCGCCGACAATCCGGCCCTCTTGGTCAAGGCCAAACGTTACGATGCAGTGGGATTTTCACTGGCAACAGGCCTAGGTTTTAACCGCCTGAAAGATTGCATTTCAGCCATTCGTCAAACGGTCAGCCCTGACAAGCTCTGCATCATTGTGGGTGGTCCCTATTTTGCGGCCAACCATGACTTGGTCAATCAAGTCGGTGCAGACCTGTTTGTCCAAGATGCCAACTTAGCGCCAGATTTGGTCCAAAAGTACATTCAAGCCAACGCCTAATCCATTCAACTTAACTTTTAAAGCACCCCCCCTATGAATACCAGTTTTCAAACAGCGTCGGAGCAATCGCTCGGGCGATTTGGAAATGCACAAAGTCTCTTAGGGCACTTGGATGCGAATGTCATTTCTAATTTAATCACCACCACCTCTGACGTGGTGCTCGTGATGGACGAGAATGGGTTCATTGAAGACGCCGCATTTGCCAACCAAGAACTGCTCACCATTGGCCGAGCGCATTGGGTTGGCAAGCCTTGGGGGCAAACAGTCACCGAGGAAAGTCGGACCAAGGTCAACGCCTTGCTCAGAGACATGGGCAGCGACAAGAGTACCAAATGGCGTCAGCTCAACCAATCGGCTGATAATGGCACCGACCTGCCTTTGTCCTATTCGGTCATCACCGTACCCTCGGGCAAAACAGATGGCCGTGTTCGTGCATTGGCCTTTGGCCGTGATCTGCGTCCCCAAGCTGCACTTCAACAAAAAGTGCTCAATGCGCAACGCGCCATGGAGCGAGACTACTGGCACCTTAAAAACGTTGAGACACGTTACCGCTTGTTGTTTCAGGTTTCCTCTGAGGCCATGCTCATTCTCAATGCAGACACTGAAAAGTTAGAAGACAGCAACCCTGCTGCTTTTGAGTTGCTAGGCGGCGACCTGCATAAATCGGGCTGGTCCATTGCTTCCAGTCTGGACAAAGCCAGTTCGAATGCCTTGAGCAAAGCGTTTGCAGAACTGCTCGCCAGCGGCCAATCAAGCCCTGTCGCTTTAACCCTGCCGCAAGGGGGCATCAAAGCACTGGCGCATGTTTCACTTTTCCGTCAAGAAAAGTCGGCTCACTTCCTGATCCGCCTTATTCCAAACCAGACGCGCGCCGCATTGTCTGCAACCAATCAAACAAGGCAATTGTTGTCAGAGGTCATGGAGAGTGCACCCGACGCATTGGTTGTCACCGACCTGAATGGCGTTGTCCTTTCAGCCAATCGCTCCTTTTTGCAATTGGCCCAAGTCAGCAACGAAGCACTGGTTCAAGGCGAACCGCTTGACCGTTGGCTTGGCCGAGCTGGCGTGGACATGAAAGTCCTGATGTCTAATTTGAAGCAGCGCGATGTTGTCAGGTTGTTTGCAACCCGCATGCGGGGTGATCTTGGCTCTGCCACTGAGGTTGAAATTTCTGCTGTTTCAGTCATAAGTGGTGAGCAACCCTGTTTGGGATTCACTATCCGAGACATCAGCTTGCGCTTGGGCGTAGAGGCCAAATCCAGCAATGACGTGTTTCGCTCAAAAGGCCAAATGACCGAGTTGGTGGGCCGCGTGCCACTCAAAGACATTGTGAGCGAAACCACCGACCTGATTGAGCAAATGTGCATCGAAGCCGCACTGGAACTCACCGGAGACAACCGGTCTTCTGCCGCCGAAATGCTGGGTCTTTCACGTCAAAGCTTGTACGTCAAATTACGCCGATTTGGCATCAACGTTCCGGAAAACGACACAGAAGCTTAATCGCTTCCATTTCCCTGATGCGCTTTCCCCACAGCGCCCTCAGTGGAAACCATAGGATGTGTAAATTTAACTTGACACTTGCATGTGTCATGCGTAAAAACACATTTTATGGTCCTCCCGCAACTCTCCGCAGTCACTGAGTTATTCAAACCCATCACTTGGTTCCCGCCAATGTGGGCGTTTGCTTGCGGTATTGTGGCCTCCGGCGTTGCCATGGATGGCAAATGGTTGTTGGCCATCATCGGTGTTGCGTTAGCAGGCCCCTTTGTTTGCGCCACCAGTCAGGCCGTGAATGATTGGTTTGACCGCCATGTCGATGCTATCAACGAACCCCAACGCCCTATTCCCTCCGGCCGCATGCCAGGCCGTTGGGGCCTTTACATCGCCATTCTGTGGACCTTAGTGTCATTAGGTGTGGCGAGCCTCCTAGGCCCTTGGGGCTTTGCCGCCGCGGCGGTGGGATTAATCTTGGCCTGGGCCTACAGCGCACCCCCTTTTCGCTTGAAGGAAAACGGCTGGTGGGGCAATGCGGCTTGCGGCATCAGCTACGAAGGCATTGCATGGACCACTGGCGCCGCCGTGATGGCGGGCGGCCAAATGCCCGACAAACGCTCCTTGGTGTTAGCCCTTTTGTACAGCGTTGGGACCCACGGCATCATGACTTTGAATGACTTCAAAGCAGTGCAAGGCGATCGCCAAATGGGCGTGCGTTCGCTGCCCGTGCAACTGGGCGTTCAATCGGCAGCCGGCGTGGCCTGCTGGTTCATGGGCTTACCGCAAGTGGTGGTGATCATTTTGCTGTTTGCATGGGGCTGCCCATCGCAAGCTTTGGCTGTGGCTGCCCTGCTGGGCATTCAACTTTTGATGATGGATTATTTTTTGACGCGTGTGGTTCAACGCGCTCTTTGGTACAGCGGCTTTGGTGTGCCGTTTTTTGTCGCAGGCATGATGGTCAGTGCCTTTGCCCTGCGCGGTTTAATTTCTTAAGGTGATGACATGAGCTCTATAGAAACATACGATGTGGTGGTGGTAGGCGGTGGTCCTGCAGGTGCTACTGCAGCACACACCTTGGCCAAACGAGGACATTCGGTCTTGTTGCTGGACAGGGCTGGGCGCATCAAACCTTGTGGTGGTGCTATCCCGCCGCGACTGATTAAAGACTATGACATTCCAGACCATTTGCTGGTGGCCAAAGCAAGGTCTGCGCGAATGATTGCACCCAGCAACCATGGCGTCGATATTCCTATTGACAACGGCTTTGTGGGCATGGTTGACCGCGCCGAATTTGACGAGTGGTTGCGCGTACGCGCCGCCAACGCAGGCGCTGTGAGGCGAATTGGCACTTTTGAGAAATTAACGCGAGATGAAGAAGGCTTGAGCGTTTTACATTTTGAAGCGCGCGAGCACCAACAACGTGGCGGCGGCAAGCCCGCCATGGTGAGGGCACGCACCATCATTGGTGCAGATGGCGCCAAATCACAAGTTGCAAGGCATGCGGGCGTCACGGGTGCGGCAGAGACGCAATACGTGTTTGCGTACCATGAGATTGTGAAAGCGCCTGCCGTCAAACCCGCAGGCTATGACGGCACGCGCTGCGATGTGTATTACCAAGGCAAGTTGTCACCTGACTTTTACGGCTGGGTGTTTCCCCACGGCGATACCTTGAGCATTGGCACAGGCAGTGCCGACAAAGGCTTTTCACTGCGCAATGCCGTTGGCGAATTGCGCAATGCATCGGGTCTGGGCGACAGCGAAGTGCTCAGGCGCGAGGGCGCACCCTTGCCCATGAAGCCTTTGAAGAAATGGGACAACAACCGCGATGTGGTGTTGGCCGGTGATGCAGCGGGTGTGGTGGCACCGGCATCAGGCGAGGGCATTTACTACGCCATGTACAGCGGTGAATTGGCCGCTTACGCGGTTGAGAAAGTTTTACACACAGGCGACGCCAAGAATTTGCAAATGGCGCGCAAGCAATTCATGAAAGAGCACGGCACCGTGTTCACTGTGCTAGGCATCATGCAATGGTTTTGGTACAGCAGCGAGAAGCGGCGCGAACGCTTTGTGAAAATTTGCGAAGACCGCGATGTGCAGCAACTCACATTTGAGTCGTACATGAATAAAAAATTGGTGCGCAAAAAACCCATGGCGCACGTGAAGATTTTCTTCAAAGACATGGCGCACTTGTTGGGCTTGGCGAAAGTGTGAACCTCGAGGACATTTACCAATCGACCTTGGTGGTTGACATTGCGATTGGCTTTATCGTCATAGAAACTTTTGCCTTGTGGGCCTTTCACCAAATCACAGGGCGCGGCTTGGTGGTTCAAGATGTTTTGTTGACCATCCTCTCGGGCTTGTCACTCATGCTGGCATTGCGCTGTGCACTCACTCCTGGGTTCTGGCCCGGCATGGCTTTGTTTTTAATCACGGCGGGCTTAGCCCACGGGGCTGATTTGCGCGTACGCGCCATAGCCAAAAGAGATGACTACTGACGCGCGATTGAATGCGCCTGCCAGGCAACGTGTCTTGGTATTGGGCGCCACAGGCACCATTGGCCAAGCCGCCGTCAAATCTTTGCTGCGCGAAGGCCACGAGGTGGTGTGCTTCATTCGCGCCAAGGCAGGCGTCAATGGCAAACTCACACTGCAAGATTGGAAAGCAAAACTGCCAGGCGCCATTTTTCGCACAGGCGATGTGACCGATTTAAACTCGCTCACCCAAGATGGTTTTGCAGGAGAGCACTTTGACACGCTCATGTCTTGTTTAGCCTCCCGCACCGGTAACCCCCAAGATGCTTGGGCCATTGACCACGCAGCACACATGTTGGCCTTGAAAGTGGCGCAAGCATCAGGCGTGAAACACTTTGTGTTGCTGTCGGCCATTTGCGTGCAAAAACCTTTGCTCACGTTTCAGCATGCCAAACTGGCTTTTGAAGACGCTTTGGTGAAATCGGGCATGCGCTATGCCATCGTCAGGCCAACCGCATTCTTCAAATCACTGTGCGGTCAAATTGAACGGGTTCGCAAGGGCAAAGCTTTTCTGTTGTTTGGTGATGGCCAACTGACAGCTTGCAAACCCATCAGCGACCAAGATCTGGGCAACTACTTAGCGCAGTGTGTCAGTGACCCTGCGCTGCACAACCGAGTTTTGCCCATTGGGGGACCAGGCCCCGCCATCACCCCCCTGCAACAAGGCGAGTACTTGTTTTCATTATTAGGTCAAACGCCCAAGTACAGCCATGTGCCTGTCAAAATGATGGATGCCATCATCGGCATCCTGTCTTTGTTGGGGCACCTCATTCCGCCTTTGGCCAACAAAGCTGAATTGGCCCGCATTGGGCGCTATTACGCAACCGAGTCGATGCTGGTCTGGGATCAGGCCAAAGGCCGCTACGATGCCGACGCCACGCCTTCAACCGGCCAAGAAACGCTGTGGGGCTGCTACCAAGCCTTGGTGAGCGGCAAATCCTCCCTAGAACGCGGCGATCACGCAGTTTTTTAAGTCAGCCAACGACAGACTAGGCTTCTTTAGCGATAATCGAGGGTTTTGTCTGACACCTCGATTTTGAACGCACCCAACGCCCCCGCAAGTCTCACTGAACTGGAAGCTGCCAGGGAAAAAGTTCGCCATTTAGAAGCTGCTTTGGCAGCAGCGCGGCGCGAAGCAGGCCTCACGACCAACGACCGCCCCCAAGATGGCACCTATTTGGCCAGCGCCCTGCGCCAAACGCACATCAGCGTTCGAGGCGCCCGAACCCACAACCTTAAAAACATCGACCTCGATATTCCCCGCAACCAACTGGTGGTGATCACGGGCCTCAGCGGTTCGGGCAAATCGAGCTTGGCCTTTGACACCTTGTATGCCGAGGGTCAACGCCGTTATGTCGAAAGCTTGTCGGCTTATGCGCGCCAGTTTTTGCAGCTGATGGACAAGCCTGATGTCGATTTGATTGAGGGCCTGTCGCCTGCCATCTCCATCGAACAAAAAGCCACCAGCCACAACCCTCGCTCTACTGTGGGCACCGTGACAGAAATTCACGACTATCTGCGGTTGTTGTTTGCACGCGCGGGCACGCCTTATTGCCCTGACCACAACTTAGCGCTTCAAGCGCAAACTGTGAGTCAAATGGTCGATGCTGTTTTGGAGTTGCCCGAAGACACGAGGCTCATGATCGTGGCGCCCATTGCACGCGAACGCAAAGGCGAGTTTGAAAAAGTTTTTGAGCAAATGCAAGCTCTGGGTTATGTGCGCTTTCGCATCAATGGTCAAACTTGTGAAGTGGAAGATTTGCCCACTTTGAAGAAAACTGAAAAGCACGACATCGACGTGGTGGTCGATCGCCTCAAAATTCGCCACGAAGCAGAAGCCCCTGCACGC
>SXXD01000277.1 GCA_005789685.1 Burkholderiales bacterium | reverse complement strand
CCAAATGAGAGATGCTTGTTGTGTGCACGCCTTAAATTAAGTTTTTCGGGATCGTTAAATTGAAGAGGGTCGCGATTGGCTGCGCCAATGCACAGCGTGACCAGCGCACCTTCGGGCAACTCGACGTTGCCAATTTGAGTTGCTTTCATTGCACGCCGATTGCTCAGTTGATTGGATGCTTCAAATCGCAAAAATTCATCGATTGCCAAGTTAAGGATATGCGCAGTTTGCTCATTTTGTGAACTTGCTTGCGCGCTCATGAGGTCAGACCTTAATTGAGCGTGTTGCGAAGGATGCTCGATCAAACTGATCAATGAATTGCCAATTAAATTGGTCGTCGTCTCATGACCTGCATTTAAAAGAAAAATACAGTTTTGGAGCAGCTCAATTTCACTCAAGCTTTCGGAGTTTTGTGAATTTGAAGGCATGTCTTTGTCGCCCAAAATCAAGCGTGTTAGAACATCTTGATCAGGATTCCCAGGGTGTTTACGGCGATCGGCCACCAGGTCACGCAAATAGCTCAGAAACTCATTGACGCTGCGATGTCCGAGTTCTTCTTGAGCAGGTGTGAGGCGAGGTTCTAAGGCTCCCAGGATGGCCAATGACCAGCCCCTCAACGGGCCTCGATCAGCATGCGGCACATTGAGCAAGTTGCCAATGACTTCGACTGGAATAGCAGAGGCAAAATCCTCAATCAAATCGCCTTTTTGTTGGTCTTCCATTTTGTCTAGAAGGTCGTCCACCAATTGGGTTAAACCTGTTTCCATGGCGTCAATAGCGCGGCGCGTCAGTGCGCCCATGATGAGTTTGCGAACGCGAGTGTGCCTAGGTGCATCGTTGAACACCAAGCTGTTGGTGTGATGCTCGTAAAGCGGAGCGTCTTGTCCAAGTAATGCGAAGGGTGCTTGGTTAAATGGGGCGTGGTTGTATTTGGGTGCAAATTCAACGCGCTTATCGGAGCTGAAGGTTGCCGCATCTCGGTAAACCGCGACCAGATCTTCATGCCGGGTTAAAAAGTAAGAGCCATCGGGCATGTGTTTGATGGGCTCGTGCTGGCGCAGGTAAGCATAGACAGGATAGGGGTTGGCCAAAAAATCTGCGGGCAAATTGCGCAAATCAAACAAGCTGCAAATCTCTTGCACACGCTGCGTTGACAGCGCAGGTGTGATGAGTGAAGACGCGATGCGCAAAGTGCTCATCACTTTTTACAAAATGCAATCATGGCGCTCAATGTTTCTTCTGGCGCTTCGACCATGAGTTGATGCCCTGCATTGACTATGGCCACGTGGCCATCATGGGCCAATTTGATCAAGCTCTGTGCGGCTTTGGGTTGTGTCATTTGATCTTTTTTGCCCAACAAGAACAAGGTGGGGCAGGTGACTTTGCGCATAGAAACTTCGCCTTGGTCATAGCTGTCGCAAGCCTTGAAGCCCTTGTTGAAAACATTCTCATGAGAGTTGCTGGCCAATACTCTGCGCATGAGGGCCTTGCTACCACCTAGCAGCCATGTGCCTGGGCCCAGTGCGCTGGGTGGAGGCGCCAATGTCGAGTGAGAAAAAACATTGACCATTTGAATGGCTTTTTGCGGATCGTGCAAGGAGCTGTCGAGCAAGGCGGGTGAGACCCGCATCGGATAGGCGGTACCCACCATCATCAATTGAGAAACCCGGCTTGGATTTTCGGCAGTGGCATGAAGCGCAATGAGCGAGCCAAAACTGTGGCCGATCAATAAGGCTTTTGAAACGCCAGCTGAATCAAGCAGGGCCATGATGCTTTGAGCGGCCTCTTGTACAGACGCAGGCGCTTTGCCCCCGCTTCTGCCGTGACCTAGCAAGTCAACAGCCAACACGTTCCAGCCATGGTTGGCAAAGTAACGAGTTTGCAAAATCCAAACACTGTGATCGTTGAGTACGCCATGGATGAACACGGCTGTGGGCTTGGCAGGATCAAAAAATTTGCCGCCCGTATAGACATAAAGTGGCTCACCTTGTACGTTGTAAATCATGTGGCACCTCCACTTTGAAGGGCCACTTTTTCGGCGGCCTTGAGCGCGCGTTTTAAATCGTCAATCAAATCATCGGGATCTTCTAAGCCAATGGACAAACGCACCGTACCGGGGCCAATGCCGGAAGCCTTGAGAGTTTCATCGTCAACCCTGAAGTGCGTGGTGCTAGCGGGATGAATGACCAAAGAACGGCAATCGCCCACATTGGCCAAGTGACTGAAAACTTGCAAAGCTTCGATGAAGGCCTTGCCTTGCTCGCGGGTGCCTTGGATGTCAAAACTGAACACAGAGCCGGCCCCGCGTGGCAATAATTTTTGGGCCAATGCGTGGCTGGGATGTGTCTCTAGCATGGGGTGACCCACACGGCCCACCATGGGGTGTGCCGCCAAGAAGTTCACCACCTTTTCGGTGTTGTTCACATGACGAGCCATGCGAAGTGGCAGTGTTTCGATGCCTTGCAAAATGAGCCACGCGGTGTGGGGGCTCATGCAAGCGCCAAAGTCTCGCAGACCCTCCCGGCGGGCACGCAATAAAAATGCCCCCACCGTACTTTCCTCGTTGAACACCATGTTGTGAAAGCCTTCGTAGGCTTGCGTGAGCTCAGCAAATTTTCCTTGTGTGTGAGGACCTGACCAATCAAAGCTGCCGCCATCAACGACCAAGCCGCCAATCACGGTGCCGTGGCCCGATAAAAATTTCGTGGCTGAGTGCACGATCAAGTCTGCGCCATGTTCAAAGGGCTTCATCAACCAGGGCGAGGTGAGGGTGGCATCGACCAACAAAGGCACGCCGGCGGCGTGCGCAATTTGACTGACCGCAGGCAGGTCCAGAACGTCCATGCCTGGGTTGCCCACAGTTTCACCAAAAAACAATTTGGTGTTGGGTTTGACGGCCGCTTGCCATGCTTTCAAATCACCGGGTTTGACGAAAGTGGTT
>SXXD01000064.1 GCA_005789685.1 Burkholderiales bacterium | reverse complement strand
GGCCGTTGCAGGACTTTCCAGTGCGCTGGTTAGCACCGTCGCAACTGCTCAAACCAAAGAGCAATTTTTTCCAGTTTTGGTCTACAGAACCGGCGCTTACGCACCCAATGGTGTGCCATTCGCCAACGGCTATGTCGACTATCTCAAGCTTGTCAATGCACGCGGTGGTATCAATGGCGTGAAAGTCAGCTTCGAAGAATGCGAAACTGGCTACGCCACAGACCGTGGTGTGGAGTGCTATGAGCGTCTTAAAGGCAAAAATGGTGGCGCTACAGTGTTCCAACCATTGTCAACGGGCATTACTTTTGCGCTGACTGAAAAAGCCCCTGTCGACAAGATTCCTTTGATCACAGCAGGCTATGGCCGCAGCGAATCAGCTGATGGCAATGTCTTCAAGTGGAACTTCCCCTTGGCCGGTACCTACTGGGTTGCTGGCGATGTGATCATTCAAGACATTGTCAAAAAAGTGGGTGGTGCTGACAAACTCAAGGGCAAACACATTGCCTTGGTTTATCACGACAGCCCCTTCGGCAAAGAAGCCATTCCGATTTTGCAAGAGCGCGCAGCCATGCACGGCTTCAAGCTGAGCTTGTTGCCCGTCACACACCCTGGTGTAGAGCAAAAGTCAACCTGGTTGCAAATTCGCCGTGATCGCCCTGACTTCGTTTTGAACTGGGGCTGGGGTGTGATGAACTCCACCTTGCTCAAAGAAGCGCAAGCGACTGGCTATCCACGTGAGCAAATTTATGGCGTGTGGTGGGCCGGTGCAGAGCCAGATGTCAAAGACATTGGCGCGGGAGCTAAGGGTTACAACGCCATCACCATGCAACACGGTGCCGAAAAGGGCTCTGCTGTTGTGAAAGAGGTGCTAGAGAAGTTGCACGCCAAAGGCCAAGGTACAGGCCCTAAGGATGAAGTGGGCGAAGTGCTTTACATGCGCGGTTTGTTCAGCGCCATGTTTGGTGTTGAAGGTGTTCGCCAAGCCCAAGAGAAATACGGCAAGGGCAAAGTCATGACTGGCGAGCAAGCTCGTTGGGGTTATGAGAACTTGAACCTGACACAGCCCAAATTGGATGCCCTGGGCTTCAAAGGTGTGTTGCGTCCTATTTCAACATCTTGTGCCGACCACATGGGCGCCAATTGGGCCCGTATTCACACATGGAACGGCAGCAAGTGGGAATTCACCAGCGACTGGTACCAAGCTGATGATCAAATCATCAAGCCAATGGTGAAAGCCGCTGCTGACAAATACGCTGCAGAAAAGAAACTGACTCGCCGTACATCGGCTGATTGCCAGTCTTAAGCCGTGCTAACACCGCACGCATGTGCGGTGCTTTGGTAACTGCGAAAGCAGTTGCCAAATGAAAGTCTCAGCGCCTGAGATTTTCATTTGGTCATAAAGGCAAAGTCCATGAGCGATAAAAAAATTGTATTGAATGTCAGTGGCATCGAAGTCATTTACAACCACGTCATCTTGGTGTTGAAGGGCGTTTCCCTGCAAGTTCCTGAGCAAGGCATTGTGGCTATTTTGGGTGGCAATGGCGCTGGCAAAACCACCACCTTGCGGGCCATTTCCAATCTGCTCAAAGGTGAGCGCGGCGATGTGACCAAGGGCAGCATTGAGCTTCGCGGTGAACGCATTGAAAACCTCACCCCTGCCGATTTGGTGAACCGCGGTGTTGTACAAGTGATGGAGGGGCGCCATTGCTTTGCGCACCTCACCATAGAAGAAAACCTCATGACGGGCAGTTACACGCGCAAGGACAAAGGTGAAATTGCGGCCAACCTTGAAAAGGTGTACACCTATTTCCCACGCCTCAAAACACGTCGCACTTCACAAGCCGCTTACACCTCAGGTGGCGAACAACAAATGTGTGCCATTGGCCGAGCCCTGATGACCAACCCTAGCGTCATGCTTTTGGATGAACCTTCTATGGGCTTGGCCCCACAAATCGTGGAAGAGGTGTTCAACATTGTCAAAGATTTGAACGAGAAAGAAAAAGTCACATTCTTGATCGCAGAGCAGAACACCAACATGGCGCTTAAGTACTCCGACTACGGTTACATCATGGAGTCGGGCCGCATCGTGATGGACGGTGCAGCCGAAGACCTGCGGACCAACGAAGACGTGAAAGAGTTCTACCTTGGTATGGGCGGCGGCGAACGCAAGAGCTTCAAAGATGTGAAGAGCTACAAAAGACGCAAGCGTTGGTTGGCTTAATTTTTTCCAATCACCTTCAAAGGATTTTTTATGAAGACGCACATGGATGCATTGGAAACGCGCGACCCTGCAGCGCGCGAGTCGGCCTTGTTGGCGGCATTGCCTTGGCAAATTGCACACGCACAAAAAAATGCGCCTGCTTTCGCAGAAATTTTAAAAGACATCAACGCAGCAGACATCACTACTCGCAATGCATTGGCCAAACTGCCAGTGATTCGCAAATACGAGTTGCTTGAAAAACAAAAGGCCTCACGAGCAGCGGGTGGCAGCGTGTTCGGCGGCTTCAGTGCAGTGAGCTACGGCCAACAAATGCCTCGCGTGTTTTCTAGCCCTGGCCCGCTTTATGAGCCGGAAGGTTCGCGCCCCGATTACTGGCGCATGGCGCGTGCCATCGCTGCGGCAGGCTTTCAGTCGGGCGAACTCATTCACAACTGTTTCAGTTATCACTTCACACCAGCGGGCTCCATGATGGAAACCGGTGCCCATGCCTTGGGCTGCACGGTGTTTCCTGGCGGCATTGGCCAAACCGAACAACAAGTGCAAGCCATGGCCGAGTTGCAGCCGGCTGGCTACATTGGCACCCCCAGTTTCTTGAAAATCATTCTCGAAAAAGCGGCTGAAATGGGCGTCGCCTTGCCCTCTGTCAAAAAAGCCTTGGTCTCTGGCGAAGCCTTTCCGCCAAGCTTGCGTGATTGGATGACTGAACGCGGCGTCAATGCTTACCAGTGTTATGCCACAGCAGATGTGGGCCTCATTGCCTATGAAACCAGCGCACGCCAAGGGCTGGTGATTGACGAAGGCGTGATCGTTGAAATTGTGCGACCTGGCACGGGCGATCCTGTGCCCGAAGGCGAGGTGGGTGAATTGGTCATTACCAGTTTGAACCCAGACTATCCCTTGATACGCTTTGGCACGGGTGACTTGTCGGCTATTTTGAGTGGCCATTGCCCTACCGGTCGAACCAATCAACGCATCAAAGGTTGGATGGGCCGTGCCGATCAAACCACCAAAGTGCGTGGCATGTTTGTGCATCCAGGCCAAGTGGCTGAGGTGGTCAAGCGCTTTCCATCTGCATTGCGCGCGCGCCTAGTTGTGCAAGGCGAAATGGCCAATGACAGCATGGCGCTGCATGTGGAAACCACAGCAACCCACGGTGCTGAAGCCGAGTTGAAGGTACAGATTGCAGAGGCCATTCGCGATGTCACCAAGTTGCGCAGCGATGTGCATTTGGTAGCCCCCGGCACTTTGGCCAATGATGGCAAAGTGATTGAAGACGCTCGCAGCTATCAATGAAAGTTTGACTTTGCACAGAATGGGTGCATTTGGGGCTTGGCATCCCCCTAAATAATGTGGTTTTGGGTCCTGCGCTGAACCTTCTTGGCGTGCTTAGACGCTACACTTCGATCTCTAATTTAGGAGATATAGATGAAACGCTTGTTGGTCCTTGCTGCTGCTGCCTTAGCCTTGGTAGCGCACGCTCAAAATTTCCCGGGCTCAAAGCCTATTTCCATCGTGGTGCCTTTTGCTGCGGGTGGCCCCACAGACAAGGTTGCTCGTGACCTTGCCGTTGCCATGGCCAAGACAATGCCAGGCGGCAATTTCGTGGTCGAAAACGTGGCAGGTGCTGGCGGTACGATTGGTGCCAGCAAGGTGGCGCGTGCCAACCCAGATGGCCATAGTTTGTTGTTGTTCCACATTGGCATGGCTGCTACGCCTGCTTTGTACCGCAAGCTGTCTTACAAACCCTTGGAAGACTTTGAGTTTTTGGGCATGGTCAATGATGTGCCCATGACTTTGGTTGGCAAACCCCAGTTGCCCGCCAACACCTACCGCGATTTTGAAAACTACATCCGTGCCAACGCTGGCAAGTTGAACATTGCCCATGCAGGTTTGGGTTCTGCTTCACATATTTGCGGCATGTTGTGGCAAGCGCAGTTGCAGTCTAAAGATGCCATGACCACCATTCCTTTTGGCGGTACAGCACCTGCCATGAACGCCTTGGTCGGCGGTCAGGTCGACGTCATGTGCGATCAAACCACCAACACCACGGCTCAAATTGAGTCTGGCCGTATCAAAGCATTTGCTGTGACCACCGCCAAGCCATTGTCTGATCACAAATCCTTGAAGTACTACCCCTCATTGCAAGAAATGGGCATGAAAGGTTTTGACCTCACCATTTGGCACGGTCTGTATGCACCCAAGGGCACACCCGCTGCCATCACCACGGCTTTGAACGAAGCCATGAAAAAAGCCTTGAAAGATCCTGAGTTCATCAAGAAGCAAGAAGGCCTGGGCGCTTTGGTTGTGACTGACAAGCGCGTAGAACCTGCAGAGCACAAAAAGTTTGTGGCTGCTGAAATTCAGAAAATCAAAGTGGCAGTGGATGCCAGCGGTAAATACGCTGATTGATGTTTTTGCTCAACGAAAAAACCGCCTCATGAGGCGGTTTTTTTTCGTCCGAACAAGCAAGAATTCAGGAAAAAAATTAATTCACAAACTGCTCAGAGCCAACAATGCCCAGCTTGGTCAGCCCAATGCGCTGGGCACTGGCCATGACCAAGGCAACAGACTCGTACTTGGCTTTGGCGTGCGAGCGAATGTGCAATTCGGGTTGGGGTTGAGTGGCTGCCGCCTCTGTGAGTTTGAGCTCCAGATCGGCACGACCCGCTAAAGGACGGCCATTCCAATTGATCACGCTGTTAGCGTCCACATCAATCTTGACAACCACAGGGTCTATTTTTTTAGTCGGGGGTGAGGAGACTGGCATGTCCAAATTCACAGAGTGAAGTTGCGCCGGAATGGTGATGATCAACATGATGAGCAGCACCAACATC
>SXXD01000063.1 GCA_005789685.1 Burkholderiales bacterium | reverse complement strand
GAGGGGGGTGTTGAGCGCAGTCAAGGCAAAGCCAAGCGAGTACTTGACCTTCGCGGCAAATAACGCAGCGCCGTTAAGCGTTGTTTGAAGTGCCGTCCAGCCATGCGCTGGTTCGGGCTTTGTGCGCTTGGTCGGAGTTGGTATAACTCAAGCGCCAGGTGTGAACGTCTGTAGGGACGCCTAAATCTAAGACAAACACTTTTTGATCCCGCGTGATTGTGGCTTTGGCTTTCTTCTCGTTGCCTAGTAGCAAAGTCAATTCATCTAGTTTCTTCAAGCGCCAAGTTGTCGACTTGGCTTTGCTGCTCGCCACAGCCCACCATTCATCGCCAGCCGCCATGCCTGCTTTCTCGGCGGCGCCGCCGCGCAAGACGGCTTTGATTTGAACCACGCCTTGAGCCTCTGCCACGCGCAGGCCCAAGCGTTGAGCCATTTGCGGTGGGTCTTCGTGCACAACCACCCCATGCGATGAGAGCAAAGTTTTAAGCGGGAGTTCTTGCGTGCTGTGAACCCAGGCTTTGATTTCTTTTTGCCAACTGCGTCCGGTTTGTTCTTGCAGCTCTGCCAGCAAGTTGGCTTCTGTGAGGGGCCCACCTTTGCAACGTTGCCACAAGCCACGCATCAATTGGTCTAGGTTGGCATTGCCTTCTGAGCGCATGGAAAGATCAAGGCACATGGCCACCAAGGCACCTTTGGTGTAGTAGCTGATGGTGGCATTGGGCGTGTTTTCATCTTGACGGTAATACTTCACCCAAGCATCAAAGCTAGCCTGTGCCACAGTCTGAACTTGCCGGCCCGGCGCTTGCAACACCATGTTGATGGTTTTGTTGATCAATTTGAAATACGTGGTGTCATCGATCAGCTTGGCGCGGCGCAGCAGCAAATCATCGTAGTAGCTGGTGAAGCCTTCAAAGAACCATAGAAGCTCGGTGTAATTTTCTTGGGTGTAGTCATACCGCGCAAACTCTGCAGGCCGCAATTGCTTCACATTCCAAGTGTGAAAGTATTCGTGGCTGATCAAGCCCAGCAAGGTGACGTAACTGTCTGGCATTTTTTTCATGCCCAGCGCAGGCAAATCACGTCGGTTGCAAATGAGGGCGGCTGAGTTGCGATGCTCTAGGCCACCGTAGCCTTCTTCTACTGCGTTCAGCATGAAGACGTAGCGTTTGTAAGGGGCGCTGGTGGCGGACTTTTTTTCATGCCAAAACTTGATTTGTGTTTCGCAAATTTTTTGAGTATCTGCAATGAGCTTGGCGCCATCAAAAGAAGACATCGCGCCAGCCACCACAAACTCATGTGAAATACCGCAGGCTGTAAATTCTCCGCGCCAGAAGTTGCCCAACTCAAAGGGGCAATCGACCAATTCATCGTAGTTGGCAGCTACATAATCTCCAAAGCCCTGCTTGTTGACTTTGGTCGCTTGCAAACCTGTAGCGGCCAGCCAAGTGCTACCTTTCATGGCGGTCAATGTTAGGGCATGTGGCCTGTCTTCTTGACCATGCACTCGCAAGCACAAACTGGTGCCATTGAAAAACCCCCGCTGTGTATCAAGCCATGCAGAGCGTACTGAATTGTCAAAGGCATAGACCTCATAACTCAGTTGCAAAGCTTGTCCTTCTTTGCATTGGATGAGCCACTGACTTTTATGGTCCTGCTGTGTTGTAACATGTTTGCCGCCTTGTGTGGCTTTCAAGCGCTGCAAGTTTTTAGCAAAATCGCGTATCAAATAACTTCCCGGAATCCAGACAGGCAAGGAGACAAGCTGCCCAGCTTGCGGTTCGGCAATGAGCAGAGAAACTTTGTACAGGTGCGAGTGTGTATGGCTGGCATCGATGCTGTAGTGGACAGCAGCGGTATTTTTATTCGAGCTCATGTGGCTGCGGCTCCAATTAAGCAACTTAACGCGGCCACAAGGGTGAGATGCAGACGCATCGGCAACCATTCTTGCAGGCCTGCTTTAAGGTAGGTTTTGCGGTCAACCGCATAACAAATACCCAAGATCAAGGCCAGCAAAGGCAGTCCGGCAAAGGCGGGCATGGTCACAGCAACCCATGCCAGCAAGGAAGGTACAACGCCCCAGCCAAAGTTAAACAGCGGCGCATTGTGCATGCGAGATACGTTTTTAAATCCAATGCCCCAGTGGATGCCGCCTAAAAAAGAAACAATGGCTGCGCCGTAACCTGCCATGGCCAAGGCTAGGAAAGGGTGCAGGTCGACATCGACCAACCAGAGCAAGACCGCCATGCCGACAAAAGGGGTGAGGCCTGCATATGCCAACAGCTTGACCTGCCTTCGAGTTTGATCGGCATGAGGGCTCATGGCTTGACCGCGTTCAACAAAGACTCAATTTGCGCGGCCTCAATTGCGCCTGGCACACGCGTGCCGTCAGCTACAAAAAGTGTAGGCGTGCCATTGATGCGGTTCTTTTTGCCAAACTCTACAATGGCATCGATGTTGTGTGTGTCGCAAGCGACCACTGGCGGTGTTATGCCTTGAATCATCCAGTCATTCCAAGTTTTGGCTCTGTCTTTGGCGCAAGCAATGTTGCGAGATTTGACTTTGGAGTCTTCACCCAACACTGGGTACATCAAGTGGTAAATGGTGACGTTGTCGATCTTTTGCAAATCGCGTTCAAAGCGCTTGCAGTAGCCGCAATTGGGATCGGCAAAGACAACCAATTTGCGTTTGCCATTGCCCCTTACCTGAGTGAAGGCAAATTTAATGGGCATGCTGTCAAAGGGAATGGCCGAAAGTTTGTCGTTTCGCTCTTCTGTCAAATTGCGCTTTTGCTTGGTGTCAATCAGAGCGCCTTGAATGAGAAAGTCACCTTTGGCATCGGTGTAAAAAATTTCATTGCCTTGAACCCGAACTTCAAACACGCCGGCCATGGGGGTTTTGGAGATCTCTTCAATTTTTGGCAAGGAAGGCAAGCGCTCGCTCAATATTTTTTTCAAGTTGGCATCTTGGGCCATGGCG
>SXXD01000276.1 GCA_005789685.1 Burkholderiales bacterium | reverse complement strand
GCTCCAGTCAGGGTTGTCTTTGCTGCCGCCCGGATTGCCGTCGTAAATGACACAGGTGGTGCCATTCATCAGGCCGCCCACTTGCGCATTCCACATCACCCAGCCCGTCGAGCTGTACCAATGAAAGCGCTCACCCCAGCTATTGGGGTGATAACTGCAGCCGACATCGTTGTGCAAAATTTTAAGCGCCAAGGCCACAATCACGGTACCGCCATGACCATGCACAATGGGCTTTGGCAAACCCGTGGTGCCGCTTGAATAAACAATCCACAGCGGATGATCAAAGGGCAATGACATGGGTTTAAAGGCCTCGACCTCGGGTCCGTGCTTGGACGTGGTTTGTGACATGCGAATGGCCGAAGCCACTTCGCTGCTGGCCAAATCTGCAACACCCAAGTTGTCGTGCAAGATCACGTGCTGCACCGAAGGCAACGCGTCCTTGAGTTCTTGCACCACCGCCATGCGGTCGTAATCTTTGGCGCCATACGTCACACCATCACAAGCAATGAGCACCTTCGGCTCTATCTGCCTGAAACGATCCAACACCGCCAAGGTTCCCATGTCGGGTGCGCAAATGCTCCACACACCGCCCACACTGATGGTGGCCAAGAAGGCCACGATGGCCTCGGGAATATTGGGCAAGTACGCCGCAACGCGGTCACCCGGCTGCAAGCCTTGTGCTTTTAAATGCAAGGCCATCGACGCCACTTGGCGCTGCAGTTCGGGCCATGAAATTTCTTGGTGCTGGCCTTTTTCATTTTGGGCAATCAAGGCCGCAAAACCTGCCGTATGGGCTTGATCGACATGCCTTAAAACTTGGCTTGCATAGTTGACTTGTGCACCAGGAAACCAAATGGCGCCTGGCATGGCATTGTTGACCAGCACGGCCTGATGCGGCGTGGGAGATTGAATGTCAAAGTAGTCCCAAATGCTTTGCCAAAAAGCATCGAGCTCCGTAATCGACCATTGCCAAAGGTCTTTGTACGCTTCAAATGCGATGCCGCGGTTCTGTTTCAACCAGTCTTGATAGAGTCGAATTTGCGGCACGTAGGCATGCGGCGCTTGGGGCGCAGACTTGGGCAAGTCGGCAAGCGAAGAAAGGTACGGCGATAAAAAAGGCTTGGGGGTGCTAGCGTTCATGGCCATAGCCTAGCCTGCGAGCTGTCGGCTGTCACCCAGAAAATCCCCAATGCTTGCGCTTAGGTGACACCTGATTGCAACGTGAAGGGCTTTTCTTTAGCCCTTGCTTTTCATCCGCTCGCTTTTCCAGTAAACATCGGTGCCACCGTCCATTCGGTTTAGCACCCGAGAGAGCACAAACATCAAATCGGAAATTCGGTTTAAGTATTGACGGGGCGCATCGTTCAGGGCCTCTTCATTGCCCAAAGCGACGGTTGCTCGCTCTGCACGCCTGGCCACCGTGCGACAAATGTGCGCTTGGGCCGCCGCACGATTGCCGGCGGGCAAAATAAACTCTTCCAGCTTGGGCAACTGCGCGTTGTATGTTTCCAAAGCCTGATCCAGAACCAAAACCGCTTCTGCCTTGAGCAGCTCAAAGCCAGGAATGGACAATTCGCCGCCCAAATTGAAAAGTTGATGCTGTACTTCGACCAACACATCACGAACATCCTCTGGCATTTTTTCACACAGCAACAAACCAATGTGCGAGTTCAATTCATCCACATCGCCCATGGCATGCACACGCAAACTGTTTTTAGACACGCGTTGGTTGTTGCCCAAGCCGGTGGTGCCCTCGTCGCCTGTTCGGGTAGCGATTTGTGTCAGTCTGTGTCCCATGGTGTTTTCCCTGTGCGTGGCCTAATGCAAAAATGCAGGTCTCAGCGTAAACTCTGATTTTGACCGAGTTTGGCAACATTTCCCCATTCATGGTCATTGCGCACTGTCATGCCACCTGTTTAGACCGCCCTTCTATTTGGAGCCTCACCATGAACGCACCGACCCCAGCAGCCCATTTAGCGCCCGTCGTCAATGCTCGCCCCGTCCCCCAGGCTTTCATAGATGCTTTGAAGGCGCGCTTTGGCAACAACTGCTCAACCGCCATGGTCATTCGAGAGCAGCACGGCCGCGACGAATCTGCGTTTGCGCCAGTTCCCCCACCCTCCGCCGTGATCTTCGCCGAGTGCACACAAGATGTGGCCGATGCCGTGAAGTTGGCCAGTGACTACAAAGTGCCGGTCATACCATTTGGTGTTGGCTCGTCTTTGGAGGGCCATCTGCTGGCCGTGCAAGGCGGCATCAGCATTGACCTGACGCGCATGAACAAGGTTTTATCGATCAACGCAGAAGACCTCACGGTGACGGTGCAACCAGGCGTCACGCGCAAACAATTGAACGAAGAAATCAAATCAACAGGCTTGTTTTTCCCCATCGACCCAGGCGCCGATGCCACCCTGGGCGGCATGAGCGCCACGCGCGCTAGCGGCACCAATGCCGTTCGATATGGCACCATGCGTGAGAATGTATTGGCACTTGAAGTCGTCACAGCTTCTGGAGAAGTTATTCGAACAGGCACCCGGGCCAAAAAATCAAGCGCGGGTTACGACCTCACTCGGTTGTTTGTTGGCAGCGAAGGCACCTTGGGCGTCATGACCGAAGTCACAGTCAAACTTTACCCCTTGCCAGAAGCCATTTCAGCGGCTATCTGCTCATTCCCTAGCATTGAGGCCGCGGTTCAAACGGTCATCCAAGTGATTCAGCTGGGCGTGCCCATTGCGCGTGTTGAGTTAATCGATCACAACACCGTTCGCATGGTGAACGCGTATGCCAAGTTAGGCTTGCGTGAAGAGCCTATGCTGTTGATGGAGTTTCATGGTTCGCCAGCGGGCGTGAAAGAGCAAGCCGAAACGGTTCAAGAAATTGCCAGCGACCATGGTGGTAACGCCTTTGAATGGGCCACCACCCCAGAGGAGCGCACACGCCTTTGGACGGCGCGTCACAACGCTTATTTTGCAGCGCTTCAAAGCAGGCCTGGCTGCCGAGCCATCAGCACCGACACCTGCGTCCCCATCAGCAAGTTGGCAGACTGCCTGCTCGACTCAGTGACCGAAACTGAAGCCAGTGGCTTGCCCTACTTTTTGGTCGGTCACGTCGGTGATGGCAATTTTCACTTTGGCTATTTAATCGACCCAGAAATTCCAAAAGAGCGTGAGATTGCAGAAGACCTGAATTACAAACTGGTCAGCCGCGCCTTGCGCCTTGGCGGCACCTGCACTGGCGAGCATGGCATTGGCCTGCACAAAATAGATTTTTTGGTCACAGAAGCGGGCGTTGGTGCCGTCAACATGATGCGCACCTTGAAGCAAGCCTTAGACCCTCACAACATCATGAACCCCGGGAAAATCTTCCATTGAAAAAAGGGCCTGCTGGCCCTTTTTAAATGCGTTAAGCGCGCAACTTGTCAATCAGCCCATTGAGTTCGTCGAGTGATCCAAACTGAATTGACAGTTCACCCATTTCTTCAAAACGGCCGTGCCGCTTCACGCGCTTTTTAACGCGGACCTCAACTTGCGCCGTGAGCAAGTCTGAAAGTTCTTCTTCCACACGTTTGATGTCGCGTGATTTTTCTTTTTTCGGTTTTTGTTGCACCAAAGAAAATTCTGCGCTGAGTTTTTTCACCAAGCTCTCTGCTTCGCGCACTGACATTTTTTTCGCGCTGATTTGATTCGCCGCTGTAATTTGAGCGGCCTTGTCCAAACCCAACAATGCCCGGGCGTGACCCATGTCAATGTCACCTGCCATCAGCATGGTTTGCACGGGCTCTGCCAAGTTCAACAAACGAAGCAAGTTGCTG
>SXXD01000275.1 GCA_005789685.1 Burkholderiales bacterium | reverse complement strand
CCATAGCCTGTGTCGGCATCGGCAATGAGGGGTGTTTTGGCCATGCCTGCCATGGCTGTAACCCGGCCAACCATGTCAGAGTAAGTGGCAAGCCCAGCATCGGGTAAGCCCATGTGCGAGGCGACTGTGCCATAGCCCGTCATGTAGAGGGCATCAAAGCCGAAGGTGTCTGCCAGGCGCAATGAAACCATGTCAAAGACACCTGGAGCCACCACCAGCCCTGGCTGATCAAGACGTTGCCGAAGCTTGGCGCGAAGGGTTTCATTCATAACAGCAATTTATTTACACGCCTTCAATAATTCGAATGTCTCGAACGACGGCATTGCTGCCTAAGGCCACAAGCGCCTCTTGGTATCCCGGGCTGTTGTAGGCTGCAAGAGCAGCCGCAACGCTTTCAAACTCAATGAGAACAGTTCGTTCTTGCTGTCCATTTTCTTTGACTGCAGCAGGTATACCGCGTGCTAAAAATTTACCGCCTGCAGCCGTCAAACTAGGCCCTGCTAATTTGGCATAAGCAGCCAAGGCGTCGGTGTCCTTGATGCTGCGATATGCACTAATCCAATATGCTTTTGTCATTGTGTGATCCATTGGTTACATTTTTAAAATTCATTGACCAGCATCAACAAGATCACTGACCCGCCTTGATGTTGTTATCTTTCACAACCTTACCCCATTTATCAATCTCTTTGCGAATAAAGCGGTCAAAGTCTGTGGGGCTAGAGGCAGTGACGACCACGCCCATTTGCACCAAACGTTCTTGCACAGCTGGAATTTTTAAAGCCTTGGCCACTTCTGCATTCATGCGATTGACAATGTTAGGCGGAATACCTGCAGGGCCTAACAAGCCCCAATAGGCTTGGGCTTCAAATCCTTCAATACCCAGCTCTTGCAAGGTTGGAACGTCTGGCAGTTCTTGCATTCTTTTGGGGGAAGTGACAGCCAATGGACGCAACCTGCCACTGGCAAAATGGGGCGCCCATAAAGCGTAGGTGGCCATGGTGACGGGCACGTGCCCGGCCACGCCATCAGCTGCCAACGGGCCGCCGCCTTTGTAGGGAATGTGGGTCCAATCCACCTTGAGGGCGTTGCCCAGATAGGTCATGGCCAAATGCGCCATGCTGCCAGAGCCAATCGTGCCATAGCCGATGGCGCCTGGTTTGCTTTTTGCAGCTTGCAGCAGATCATTGTAGGTTTTGTAGGGGGTGCTGGCGTGCGCTGTAATCACCATCGATCCCGTTCCGATTTGCATGACAGGCGTGAGGTCCTTCAAGGTGTCAAATGGCAGATTGGGGTAAAGACTAGGGTTGACGCCGTGCGTGTCAAAAACCATGACCCAGGTGTAGCCATCGGCCGGTGATTTGGCCGCCATACCCGTTCCAATGGAGCCTGATGCCCCTGAGCGACTTTCGACAATGATGGGTTGCCCCAGCGCTTGCTGAAGGTGTGGTTGCAACAGTCGTGAAATTTGATCAACCGTTCCCCCTGTTGGAAATGGGTTGATGATTTTGATGGGCTGAGTGGGCCAGTTGGTTTGAGCCATTACCCCAGGGGCAATGCCTAAGGTTAATGCAAGTGAAAAGAACTTAACAAGGCGTTTGAAGGTCATGTGCTGCTTTCCGAGAGTTAATGTTAAAGATCGTAGTGACTTAATGAAGTTGCAATACTAGGGTTTTCGATATTTAGCAGGGGCAGTTGTGACAGCAGATGGCTGATTGAGTTAAATTAACAGAGGCCAAAGGCGCGCAATTCATTGAATGAATCACACAAGGAACAAATTTGAAAAATTCCAATCAATCCAAACCTACGCATTGGTCAGAACCTGTCCACGGTTTGTTGCGCGAGCACCAAATTAAACAAGTGGCCATGGTGCCGGATGCTGGGCATGCCAACTTGATTCGACTATGTGAAGCAGACAAGAAGATGAAAGTGGTCAGACTGACCAGTGAAGAGCAGGGCGTCTCCTTGCTCGGTGGCGCATGGTTAGGGGGTGAAAAAGGTATTCTGTTGATGCAAAGTAGCGGTGTTGGTAATTGCATCAATATGCTGTCCCTGAGCACATCATGCCAAATGCCCTTGGTCATTTTAATCACCATGCGCGGAGACCATGGCGAATTCAATCCGTCGCAAGTTCCGATGGGCAATGCCACTGAAACGGTACTTTCTGCAATGGGCGTGCTGGTTCGGCGCGGTGATACCCACGAAGCTGTGGTGGAGGAGGTGGCGGGTGCTTTGCACATGGCTTTTAACACCAGTCGTCCCATTGCCGTTCTGATTGGGCAAAAGGTCACAGGTGCCAAAGATTTTCGCAAACTTACCCATTAGGCCAAGCTATGAAAAAAATATTGCAACGTCGCGAAGTCGTTAATTTTTTATTGCACCAGCGGGATGACCTATTGGTTGTGGCCGGCCTAGGCGCACCTGCTTGGGACATCACTGCCGCAGGCGATCATCCACTCTCGTTTCCTTTATGGGGCGCTATGGGAGGTGCTGCCATGATTGGCCTTGGCCTGGCAATGGCTCAACCCAAGCGCAACGTGTTGGTGGTCACCGGTGATGGTGAAATGCTGATGGGTCTTGGTTCCTTAGCTGTCATTGGCGCGCACAAGCCCGCCAACCTGTCCATTGTTGTTCTTGATAACGAACACTATGGCGAGACGGGCATGCAAAAGACAGTGACGGGGCTTGGGGTCGATTTGGTTGGCATGGCCAAGTCAGCAGGACTCGCACAGTCGATGTTGGTTGCAAACAAGCCTGATTTGGAAAATTTAAGGAATGAAATTTACAAAAAGGGCAAGGCCAGATCTGGCGCTTTGTTTGCGCAAGTGAAGGTAGGCTCTGAAAAATTACCCCTTGTGTTGCCGCCAAGGGATGGGGTTTATTTAAAGAACCGATTTCGCATAGCGCTGCTGGGTACTGAGAAAGCGCTGGCCTAAACCAAACTTTGCAAACCTGAAAGATCAAGATTGCCGTTAGCCTTTTTAAAATAGAGCTTGGATTGTCATGAATCGCTTGATTAAAAACGAGCGAAAGTTTGGTCGCAAATGTGCGCCAACTCTATGTCATTCATGCTCAAACCTTTCACATCGTGTGTGGTCCAAGTGATGGTGACTTTGTTGTATACATTGCGCCATTCGGGATGGTGATTGTGACTTTCAGCTTCAATGGCAATCTGCTTCATAAATTCAAATGCGCGCAGAAAGTCGACCAGAACAAATTCTCGTGTGATGGAGCCCAGCTTGGCATCTAAGTGCCAATTCTGTAAAGTTGGCATTTGTTGTGCAAGCTCTAACGCACTCATTTTTTGTAAAACCACAGTTATTTCCTTAAGTGATGAGCCAGACCTTAACTTGATTTGAGCGCTAACTTAAGCTGTTCAATTCGGTCTTGCCCCCAAAACATTTGCTCGCCCACAAAGAAAGTAGGCGCACCAAAGACACCCCGCTCAACGGCCTGTGTTGTGACGTCTTTGAGCTTGTCTTTTGTGGCTTGATCGTTTGCCAATTGAAGTATTTCAGCAGGGTCAAAGTGCGCCTTCCTCAAAACGCGCTCTACCACTTCGGGGTCATTCAGATTCAGTGCATCCACCCAAATTGCTTTGAAAACAAGGTCCATGAATTCATGCATTCGAGCATCTGAGCGCATTTGCAATCCGGTTAGCATGCGCATGAGTGTGGTGGTGATGATGGGAAAGAAAGGATTGATTTCTAAAGGTACGCCGTAGCTGTCTGCAAATCGTTTGAAATCAACAAAAATGTACTTGCCTTTGGCGGGCACACTGACAGGTGACGAGTTTCCTGTAGCTTTGAACACAGCACCCAATAGCATGGGAAGGTAAATGGGACTGGCGCCAGTTTCAGCTTTAATCTTGCCCATTTGAGTGTGCGCCAAATAGGTGGCCAAGCTGCCAAAGTCAAAATAATAATCAAATGTTTTTGCCATGATGTTCCTTTTAAAGGTGAATCAAAACTTTTCCATGTAAGGCCGCAAATCAAGTTCGTGAGTCCAGGCGTCTCTGGGTTGTTGGTGCAGCATCCAATAGGCGTCTGCAATGTGGTCCGGATTTAAGATGCCACCCTGATCTTTCAATGCGTAGCGTTCGGGGAAAAGTGTGCGAATGAATTCTGTGTCAATGGCACCGTCAATGATGGTGTGTGCCACATGAATTCCCATAGGCCCCAACTCGCGCGCCATGCTTTGGGCCAATCCACGCAAGGCCATCTTGCCGCCTGAAAATCCTGCAAAGTTTGCGCTCCCTCTTAAAGAAGCCGTGGCGCCTGTAAAAATAAGGGTCCCTTTGTGACCAACGCCATGGGCATTTTGTGCAGGATTGGAGGCTCTTGAAACCATTCTTTTGGCAACTTCTCGTCCATTCAAAAAGCCGGCTAAACAAGCCATTTCCCACATCTTTGTGTAGCGCCTTGCCGTCTCGGTCAAGATGCTGTTGGGTGAGTTGGCGCCAATGTTGAAGACCAAAATCTCTATGGGGCCGATATGGGTTTCAATGTGATCGATGAGGGCTATCACGTCATTTTCTTGACGAGCATCAGATGCAAAACCATGCGCTAAGCCACCAGATTGGTGAATGGTTTCAAGCAAGGGTTGCAGTTTCTCAAGTGTTCTGCGGGTTACGCAAACAACATATCCCTCGCGAGCAAATCGCTTGGCAACTGCGCCACCGGTTGCATCGCCGGCACCTATGACCAAGCACACTTTTGATTTTGTCATTTCGTATCTTTAAGGGCTGTTATAGGCGGCAAGTGCTGCCTCAACAGCAGTGTCTTGAATGGATGCACAAGTTATCTCACTATCAACGACATCGGCCAGTTAACGCGTTTTAAGAAATGACAGTTTATAGGAGGGCTTTGCCAAATGCCAGTCCTTACAAACCTTAATGTGCTGCTTAGGGTATACAGTAGCATGCCCTGATTGCCCATCATTGCTTCTGTGTCTATAAAATTTCTTCACTTTAAAGCTAAGGCCTTGGTTTGGGCCATGTGCATTGGACAAATAGGTAATTTGTTACCTCATGTGGTGGTGCCCGCTGTCATGGTTCAGTACCTGATTCCTTTGTGGGGAATGACAAATACCCAAGCAGGATTGCTCGCATCAGCCTATGCAGCGGGTTATATGCTTGCAGTGCCATTTTTGAGCTCCTTAACTGACCGCTACGATGCACGGCGTATTCTGCTGCTGGGCTCATTGTGCAGCGGGCTGAGTACGCTGGCTTTCGCATTGTTTGCCTCAAGTTGGCTCACAGGCGTATTTATTTGGGGCTTGGCGGGCGCAAGCTTTGCTGGAGCCTACATGCCGGGCTTGCGTGCTTTGACTGATCGATTAGAAACTGCTGACGCCTCGCGCAGCATTACCTTGTACACCGCCAGTTATTCAATGGGGGTCGGTTTTTCTTTTTTGGTATCGCAACTTGTTGCCGATGCCTATGGGTGGCGGTGGTCGTTCGGCATCACAGCTCTGGGCCCTCTCATCATGGCCTTTGTGGCTTGGCGAATGAAGCCTGTCTTGCCCATTCCAAAAAAGGGTCACCTTTTGGATGTTCGCCCCGTATTGCGAAATCGTCCTGCAATGGCCTACATCTTGAGCTATGGCGCGCATTGTTTCGAGTTGTATGGATTCAGAACCTGGCTTGTTGCGTTTTGGACCTTCGTCATTTCACGTCATCAGGGCGGCTCTTTGCCAGACGCCATGACAGTGAGTTTTCTGGCCTCCTTACTGGCCATGCCGGCCAGCATCATTGGCAACGAGTTGTCTTTGCGTTTTGGACCAGCCAGCGCCATCAGTTGGATTCAGGTGATTTCAGCCCTTACGGCTTTGTCTATTGGTTTTTTGGCAGGTGGCTCTTCTTGGGTGATATTGATTTTGATTTTTATGTATGCCTTGACAGTACCTGCCGACTCTGGATCACTGACTGCTGGAATGATGTCCCATGCAGATCCTCAATTTAAGGGCTTGACTTTGGCCTTGCATTCCACTGTTGGGTTTGGGCTATCGGCTTTGTCGGGTTGGATGGTCGGACTTGCGCTAGATTCTCATGGCGGCACTCAAGATCCACAAGCCTGGCTGGCTGCGTTTGGTGTGCTGGCAGCGGGTGTCATGTTGGGGCCATTGGCTTTGAGGTTATTGAAGCCCTCAACTTGACTTGGACGATTTGATAGGCGATCAAAATGATTGATACCTAGGGTAATTACCAATCTATTAGCTTTCATCAATCATGCCTATTGAGAAATGCAATGAAGCTTTCACAAGTTATGGCTATCCTTGGAAAGTCTTTGACAAACCGGTCAAAGCATTTTTTCAATATCAAGGAGATTAACCATGGCAGCACTTAAAGGCTCGCGCACGGAACAATGCCTGAAAGACGCCTTCGCAGGCGAGTCTCAAGCCAACCGTCGCTATTTGTACTTCGCAAACAAAGCTGACGTTGAAGGTCAGAACGACGTCGCCGCTTTGTTCCGCTCTACCGCTGAAGGCGAAACCGGTCATGCTCACGGCCACCTCGAGTTTCTCGAGCAGTCTGGCGATCCAGCTACTGGCATGCCAATTGGCTCCACACGTCAAAATCTAGCCTCTGCTGTGGCTGGCGAAACCCACGAGTACACCGACATGTACCCAGGTATGGCCAAGACTGCACGCGATGAAGGCTTTGACGAAGTTGCAGATTGGTTTGAAACCTTGGCCAAGGCCGAGCGTTCACACGCCAACCGCTATCAAAAAGCTTTAACCGAATTGGTCGATTAATTTCTACTGAAACGATTTGCTGCACCTCTTTGGGGTGCAGCGATTTCGCAAACAGTTGGCTTCAACTGTTTGCGAAATCGAATCACCATTAGGAGAACCACGTGGCCACAGAAGGCAATTTGGAAGCCCCCACAAGACATGCTTTAGATTGGCAAGGCAAAGACTTCTACAACGAAGAGTCTTGCTTCAACGAGCTTGAGCGTATTTTCGACATTTGTCATGGATGTCGCCGCTGCGTCAGCCTGTGCGGCTCTTTCCCCACTTTATTTGACTTGGTGGACGAGAGCAGCACCATGGAAGTGGACGGCGTCGACAAAAAAGACTACTGGAAAGTGGTGGACCAGTGCTTCATGTGCGACCTGTGTTACATGACCAAGTGCCCCTACACACCACCTCACGAATGGAACTTGGATTTTCCGCACACCATGTTGCGCGCCAAGGCCATCAAGTTCAAAAAAGGTGAAGTCAGTGCCGCAGAGAATTTCTTGGCATCTACTGATACGCATGGTTCCTTGGCCGGTATTCCCATCGTGGTGCAAGCGGTCAATGCCGTGAACAAAACGAAAGTGGCTCGCAGTTTGATGGAGTCCACCTTGGGTGTCGATCAAAACGCTTGGTTGCCTTCTTTGGCCACTCGTAAATTCCGTTCGAGTGCAGAAGAAGCTCTATCAGTCAAAGTCGTCGATGGCGCAAAAACGCCTGGCAAAGTGGCTATTTATTCAACTTGCTACATCAACTACAACGAGCCAGGCATTGGCCACGACTTGCTCAAAATTTTGAACCACAACGACATACCTTATGTGCTTGTGGAAAAAGAAAAGTGCTGTGGTATGCCCAAGCTTGAATTGGGCGATCTTGATTCGGTCAAGGCCTCGAAAGAAGCCAACATTCCTGAGCTGGCCAAATATGCCAAAGATGGCTTCGCCATCATGGCTGCCGTACCCAGTTGTGCACTGATGTTCAAACAAGAAATACCCTTGATGTTTCCTGACTGCGCAGACACTCAGTTGGTCAAAGAGCACATGTGGGATCCCTTCGAATATTTCATGGCCCGCAAACGCGATGGACTTTTGAAAACCGAGTTCCCAGAAAAATTGGGCAATGTGAGCTACCAAATTCCTTGCCATGGTCGTGTGCAAAACATTGGGCGCAAAACTGAAGAAATGCTCAAGATGATTCCGGGCACAGAGATCAACACCATTGAGCGCTGCTCCGGCCATGCAGGCACCTATGGTGTGAAAAAAGGTTCACACGATATGGCCATGAAAATTGGCAAGCCAGTGTTCAAAGCCATGGCCACCATGAAGGATGGCAGCAAGCCAGACTTTATTAGCTCAGATTGCCCACTGGGCGGTCACCACATTGCGCAAGGTTTTGAAGTGAATGGTTTGGGTGCCCCCGAACTGAATCACCCCCTGACCTTGGTTCGCAAAGCGTACGGTTTGAAATAATTGATGGAGTTGCACATGCAATTAACAGGACACATTACCCCCGAGAGCTTGATGACGCTGGAGGCCTATACCAAATGGCGCAAAGTTCACAAACCCGAAGTCATTGCGCACCGCAAACTGCGCAGCGTTCAGTTGGGCGACCATGTTAATTTACAGTTTGAAAGCGAAACCACCATTCGCTATCAAATCCAAGAAATGCTCCGCATTGAAAAAATCTTTGAAGAAGAAGGCATTCAAGACGAGATTGAAGCCTATGCCCCCTTGTTGCCCGAAGGCCGTAACTGGAAAGCCACCATGATGTTGGAGTACACCGACATCAACGAGCGCAAACGCGAACTGGCACGGCTTATTGGCATTGAAGATCGAACGTTTGTAGAGGTGGAAGGCCATGGCCGTGTGTATGCCATTGCCGACGAAGACCTCGATCGAGAAAACGACGAAAAAACTTCAGCAGTTCACTTCGTACGATTTGAATTCAATGCGGCCATGTGCGCAGCCATCAAGGCTGGAGCCAGTGTGAAGTTGGGTTGCGATCACACGAACTATCCGTCGCACGTTGAAATTGCTGCCGACACGCTTGCGAGTTTGGCTGGAGATATTCGTTAAGAGTCTTGCTTACCCTTTGAGGCAACGTTGTGCATCTTGAGTCATTCATTTGACAGTTTTGTGGCAATCAGCCTGATAAACGAGCTCTGCTGCAATGAGATCAAGAGATGCAAAACCCACCGACTTGAAAACGGTCATGGCCTGATCGTCTTTTCGCCATGATCTAGAAGGGTCGGATGCCAACTCAGCCATCTCGCCCTCAATGCTTGAGGGCAAGATGATGCCTTGTTGAATAGCTTGGTATATTTCACCGCCTTTTTCAAGCACAGCAGCTCGGTTGTCTGCAAACACCTGCACCTTGCTCATGAGCGCTGGTTCGGCTTCTGCCATTTGCGCTGTAAATGCGCCTATTAGACCTAAGTGCGTTCCAGGCTTGAGCCATTTGGACAGTATGAAAGGCTCAGTGGCTGTTGTGGCTGCTGCCACCACGTCTGCTTGGTTCAAGGTTTCTTCTAAGTCTTCTGAGTAATCAGACTCAATGCCCAGAGTTTTGAGCTCAGCGACCGCTGCCAGCGCTTTGGTTTTTTGTCTTCCCCATATCAAGATACTTTTGAAGGGGTGCACGCTTGCATGCGCTTGAACCATAGGCACACATAAAGCGCCAGTGCCCAATATTGCCAGAGTGTGACTATTTTTGCGTGCAAGAATTTTGGCCGCTAAAGCTGCAGCAGCGGCAGTTCGGCGCAAAGTGAGTTCAGTGCCATCGATGACGGCAAGAGGCATGCCGTTTTCACAAGAAAGCAAAACATAAACGGCTGAAACTGTAGGTGATCCGATGGCTTTGTTGGAGGGCCATACAGATACAAGTTTGACGCCAAAAACTTCTTGAGCCTTCCAAGCTGGCATGATCAGAACACAACTGGCGTCAGCATTGGGCGCAAAATAGCTTCGCGGCGGTACTTCGATTGGCAATTGCAATCCTTGGGTCAAGGCGTCAATGAGCTGAGGATAGGGTAGGGCATTTTTAACAGCACTTGAATCAAAGTAGTCCATGGTATTTTTAACTGACAATATGTTGTATAAACTTGTTAAGTGTAAGTTCAATGACTATTTCTATGCAAACTGATGTCTTGATTGTGGGTGGTGCCGTCATTGGAAGTGCTGCCGCATTTTTTCTAGCTTCACAGCCAGATTTCAAGGGAAAAATTCACGTTATAGAACAAGATTTTTCATATGAAAAATCTGCAACCGCACTTTCAGCAGCTTCTATTCGGCATCAGTTTTCAACGCCTGAGAACATCAAACTTTCCCAATTTGGCAGTGCTTTCCTAAAAGGCATCGAGCATCACTTGGCAGTTGGTGACGAAGTTCCGGCTGTTAACTTCAAAGAGCGCGGTTATCTGTTTCTTGCTACCCCAGATGGCCTAAACACTTTGCAATCCAATCACGCTGTTCAAAAATCAGAAAAAGTTGATGTATCACTTTTAACATCTTCTGAACTGAGTGCTCGGTATGCTTGGTTGAATGTGAATGACCTTTCAGCCGGCTCTATTGGCAACAGTGGGGAGGGTTGGCTAGATGCCTATGGGCTGATGCAAGGCTTTCGGAAAAAAGCCATTTCCTTAGGTGTGCATTACGTGCAGGCGCGTGTCGAGAAACTACACAGGTCAGGGAGAAAAATAATTTCGGCTGAATTAACAGATGGTACTCAAATCAGTTTTGACAAGCTTGTGAATGCAGCTGGCACAGGTGCATCTGCCCTAGCCCAAACAGCTGGCATTGAGCTACCCGTGGAAGCTCGCAAAAGGACCATTTTTTATTTCACCAGCAGCGCCACATTAGAGAATTGCCCCATGGTGATTGATCCCTCGGGGGCCTATTTCCGGCCAGAAGGAGAAGGCTACATTTGCGGAATTGCCCCCAAATTAGAAGACGATGTGCAGTGTCATGATTTCATCATTCAGCATGATTTGTTTGAAGAAGTGTTGTGGCCCCTGCTAGCGGCACGAGTTCCTGGATTTGAGGCCTTGCGACTAAAGCGCAGTTGGGCAGGCCACTACGACATGAACACCTTAGACCAAAATGTCATTTTGGGCGCACACCCCGATATAGACAATTTACTTTTTGCAAATGGCTTCAGTGGTCATGGTCTGCAGCATTCGCCAGCCATTGGTCGGGCCTTGTCTGAACTGATCACGTATGGAGAATTTAGAACGCTTGATTTGGGCGCTTTTGGTTGGAGCCGCGTGGTTAACAACCGTCCTTATTTTGAAGCCAACATTATTTAAGGCCGTGTTATTTTTTCTAGGCCTGCACTCGCTACACTCAAAAAATGAAAAACCTCAATTTGCAAGCCGTCATGATCGACTTAGACGGCACCATGGTCGATACCATTGGCGACTTTGAAGTTGCACTCAACCGCGCCTTGACTGACCTGAATATCCCAACGGCCCATCGAGGCTTGATTGAACGCGGCATTGGCAAAGGTTCAGAGCACCTCATTCGCACAGTGCTGTTGCACCAACTGGCATTGCCAGAAGTGGCTAGCCATCAGCACGAAGTAGAACAATTGTTCACGCCCGTTTGGAAGCGATACGAGCATCATTACCTAAGCATCAACGGTGAGTTTTCAAAAGTCTTTCCGGGTGTGATCGAAGGCCTAGAACTTCTTAAAGGCATGGGTTTGCCACTGGCTTGCCTGACCAACAAACCTCTGTCTTTCACAACCCCCTTGCTAAAAGACAAAGGCCTGTCTGCATACTTTGAGCAAGTTTTTGGGGGTGACAGTTTTGAGCGGAAAAAACCAGACCCTCTGCCACTTCTTAAAACTTGTGAAGCTTTGTGCAGCAGTCCGCCGCTTACCTTGATGGTGGGCGATTCAAGCAATGACGCGCAAGCAGCCAATGCCGCAGGCTGTCCTGTGGTGCTGATGACCTATGGATACAACCACGGCGAACCCATTCAAAACACGCCCGCCTTGGCTTGGTTAGATTCGCTGGATCAACTGCAATCATTGGGCATCAAAGAACTGTCTTAGCCAGCCCTTTGAAAGTTGACAGATCAGTTTGATTGCAAAGTGATCTTTGCGTCAGAGATCACTTTTTGCCACTCTTGGGTATCGGTTGCTAATTTTTTAGTGAAATCTGCCGGAGTGCCACCGATTCCGTCAATCCCCATTTTGGCCAATTGCTCTTTCACCTGAGGGTCTTTTAGTACTTTATTGAAAGATGTATTCAGTTTATTGACCACAGACTGAGGCATGCCAGCAGGGCCAAAAACGCCAAACCAGGTCATAGAGATGAAACCCGGCAGTTGTTCGCTGATGGCTGGTAACTCTGGTACCAAGGGCGAGCGATCGGGAGACGAAACACCTAAAGCCCGCACCTTGCCGTCTTTGGCCTGTAGGTAGCCTGAAGAAAAACTATCGAACATGACATCTAATCGCCCAGCAATCAGGTCTGGCATGGCCAATGCGGTTCCTTTGTAGGGGACATGTGCCATGTTGATTCCAGACAAGGCTTGAAAACGCTCGCCAGAAAGGTGCGGAATACCGCCATTTCCAGCCGATCCGTAATTCAATTTTCCAGGATTTTTCTTGGCTAACTCAATGAATTCTTTGACTGTTTTCGCCGGGGAGCTGACAGGAACGACCATGATGGAAGGCGACTGGGCCAGATAAATAACTGGGCTGAAACTCTTGGTGGGGGAATAGGGCGTTTTGGGGTTTAAAAGCGGCCCAATGACGTGCGTGCTGTTGGTGGTTAAAACAATGGTGTAGCCATCAGGTTCAGCTTTTGCAACCGCATCTGCACCGATCATGCCGGCAGCGCCTGCGCGATTTTCAATAATGATGCTTTGTCCGAGGTCTTGGGAAACCTGCTGGGCAACGATGCGAGCGACGTTATCAGTTCCACCTGCAGGCGGAAAAGGGACTATCATTTTGATAGGACGAACAGGGTAATCTTGGGCTGTAGCAAGGCTAGTTGCAGTCAGCGAAAGCGCAAGCATTGAAAAACACAGAAGTTTTTTCATTATTTCCTCTTTTTTGATGACGGATTTTGAGACTATCGTAATGTAAAAACACATCACGAAAAATGCAAAAGGAATTATTTTGACTTTGACACATGGCTCTTCAAGCGAATTTAGCATTGAAACTTCATCTCGGCCTACATCTGATGTTGAACGTCAGAAAATATTGACCAAGCCTGGTTTTGGCAAACATTTCACAGACCACATGGTCGCCATCGATTGGACTTTAGCAAAAGGTTGGCACGCGCCACGCATCATTCCCTACGGACCTTTGATGCTCGATCCCGCTTCATTGGTGCTGCATTACGCGCAAGCCATTTTTGAAGGACTCAAAGCTTACCAACACGTCGACGGCTCGATATGGGCCTTTCGACCTGAGCTCAATGCAGCCCGCTTTGCCAAGTCGGCAGAGCGTTTAGGTCTGCCAGAACTACCGAAAGAATTATTTCTTCAATCAATCCAACAACTTGTCGGTATCGACGCCAAGTGGCTTTCGCAAACACCGGAAACCAGTTTGTACTTGCGTCCCTTCATGATCGCGGATGAAAGTTTTCTAGGTGTTCGCGGCGCTGAAAAAGTTGCCTTTTATGTCATTGCAAGTCCAGCCGGCCCTTACTTTGAAAACGGTGTGTCATCTATTCCGATTTGGGTTTCTGCCCACCATACTCGCGCAGCCAAAGGAGGCACCGGCTACGCCAAGTGCGCTGGCAACTACGCAGGTTCACTGGCGCCACTTCAAGAAGCACGCAAAAATGGGTGTGCACAAGTTTTGTTCTTAGATGCACAACATGGGCAGTTCCTCGAAGAACTCGGCGGGATGAATATTTTCGCAGTGTACAAAGACGGCTCGCTTGCAACCCCAGCCTTAAGCGACAGCATATTAGCGGGCGTGACACGCCAGAGTATCATCGAAATTGCAAAGGCTGATGGCCGCCGCGTTGACGAGCGTCAAATTAGTTTAGAGGAAGTGCGAACAGGGCTAGCCAATGGCGACATAACCGAGCTCTTCGCTTGCGGTACAGCAGCTGTTCTTTTTCCGATCAGTGTTCTGAAAAGCCACAGCTTTTCTTACAGTATTCCCAATGCTGAAATAGCCAAGGTTAGCCTGTCTCTGCGTCAAAAGCTAACAGACATTCAATATGGCCGCGAAAAGAATGGTGGTAACTGGATGCACAAATTGACATCCGTACACAACTAAACCTCAACCTCCCTAGATTTCATTTGTATTGGGATATGACCATGACCGTCATCAATGAATTGGCTCCCACAGGAAAGCTGCGGGCTGGTATGAATTTAGGCAATAACTTGTTTACACGCAAAAATGAGTCTGGAGAATTGCTTGGCGTTAGTGTTGACTTAATGCAAGAGTTAGCCAAACGCCTTGGTGTGTCATTAGAGTTGGTCGTTTACGAGCAACCAGGTCAAGTTGCAGACGATGCCACCAAGGGTGTCTGGGACATTGCCATCCTCGCGATTGAAAAAACCAGAGCAAAGACCATTTCATTTTCTCCGGGCATGACCGAAATTGAAGCGGGATATGTTGTTCATCACAGTTCAACTTTGAAGAGCACCGAAGAAGTAGATGCCAAGGGAATGAAAATTGCCGCTCCTGCAAAAGCAGGGTACGAACTTTATTTAACGAGTGCTTTAAAAAATGCATCGATTGTTCAAACAAAAAACTTTGCTGATTCAATTCAAATATTCAATGACCTTCAAGTTGATGCAATCGCCGGACTAAAGCCAAATCTCATTGAATCAATGCATAAACTCCCTGAAGGAAAGTTGTTGCAAGGCAAATTCATGACGGTCAATCATGGCTTTGCTATTGCACTCGGGAAGGCGGCGGCAAATGTCTATTTACAAAATTTCGTCAATAAATTGATAGAAACAGGCTTTGTTGCTAGATCTATTGAAAAACATCAGATCAAAGGCTTGAAAGCAATCAGTGCTTGATTGAAAGTCATGTCGCATCAGGGCGCTGTCAAACAAGCCAAAATGCCCAAGTTAAACTTGGAACTCTTCATCCGAGCACAGCGTAGAGCCCGATTTGAAGTCACCCAAGGCCACAAAGCTAAACGGCTGGGCCGCCACAACTTGGGCTGCGGCGCACAAGAGCGCAAGCGTGCACCAGCGTTTGCAAAGAGAAATTGCGCTTATCTTCATATGGTGGCCAAGGTTCAACTTTGCTCGGCAACACGCTCGAGTTTCTTACTTAATACCCATGACAGCGCGAGGAACACAATCAGCATGACCATGCCGATACCAGAGAAAGCATCGTTTAACAGCTTCTCCGAAATTTGGCCAAACGCATGGCCAGCGGAAAGAACTACACCAGACCAAATTCCGGCCGCAACGAAATTGAACACCAGAAATGTGGACCAGGATAGACGTGACATTCCGAAGGCAAATCCAGCAACACCCCGAATTCCGTGAGGATAGCGATGCAACAGAATGAGCCACACATAGTAGCGATCTACCAACCGAACAACGATCTGAATACTTCTTTGAAGCCTTGGGAAAGGTGAAAGCCATTGTGTACCGAAATAGCGTCCTATTCCGAAGCGGATCGTATCCCCCAAAAAACTGCCGGCCCAGACCACGGGAATAAGGGTGCCAAGGTTAAGAGCCTCTGTACTGGAGGCATAACCGGCAAACAGAGTTAGCAGCAGGCTGTGCGACGCGGCAAAAGCGAAGATGAGTCCGTAGGCCTCATCACCGTGTTGGCGCAACAATTCAAGGAACGAAGCTAAATCGGTTGGAAAAATCAAAGATGAACCACGCAATAGAAAAGTTGGATGTTATCAAAGCTGTCTATTCTGTCCCATTTCATGATTGGGTAAAGGCGGACAAAATCTAAGGAGACTTAGTTCGAAAAATCCCGCCTTTATTTGCGCCAGAAGTGTGAGCTGAACAAAACCAGTACCGACAGCAGCTCAAGTCGGCCGAGCAGCATGGCAAAACTCAACACACCCAGTTGGAAGGGGCTCAGGCCGCCGTAATTGCCCGAGGGTCCGACCTCACCCAGGCCAGGGCCGATGTTGTTGACGGTGGCAATCACGGCCGAAAATGCGGTGACAACGTCCAAGCCACTGAGCAAGAGCAGCATGCTCAGACTCATGGTGACACCGCCATAAATGAGCATGAAGCCCAGCACCGCCGTCATAACCGACATGGGGATCACGGTGCCGCCCAGCGTGACCGGGTTGATGACACGGGGGTGAATGATGCGCACCAACTCGCGCCGGGCTTGCTTCACCAGCAAGACCATGCGCACCATCTTGATGCCACCACCCGTAGAGCCCGCACAGGTTGCAAAGCAGCCCAAAAACATCAACAAGATTGGGGCAAACACCGGCCACTGTGTGTAATCGGTGGCGGCATAACCGGTGGTGGTGGCCAAAGAAACCACATGGAAGGCACTGATCCGCAAGGCCTCCATCGCGTCGTCGTACACGTCATGCACCAACAACAAAGCCATCACCGATAAGGTGGCTGCCAACAAAACAGCCAAGTAGGTTCGGATTTCACGGTCGCTGCTGATGGGCAAAATGGAGCGGCTGCGCAGCACAACAAAGTAGCGCACAAAACTGATTCCCGCCAAGGTCATGAACACGATGGCCACCCATTCGACCATGGGCGAGTTGAAGTGCCCAAAACTGGCATCGTACGAAGAAAAGCCACCTAAACCCATGGTGGTGCACATGTGCATGAAGGCGTCGGCCCAGCTCATGCCGGCCCAGCGGTAAGCCAAAAAGCACGCACCCGAAAACAAGAAGTACACGCCCCACAAGCCTCTCGCCGTTTCGGCAATGCGGGGGGTGAACTTGGTGTCTTTCATGGGGCCTGGCGTTTCGGTTTTGTACAGCTGCATGCCGCCCAATCCCAACATGGGCAACACGGCCACCACCAACAGCATGATGCCCAGCCCTCCAATCAGCTGCAAAAAGCAGCGCCAAATATTCACTGAAACCGGCAAATGCTCAAGCCCCGTCAAAGCTGTGGCGCCCGTGGCGGTGAGTGCGCTCATGGCCTCAAAGTAGGCTTTGGACCAAGTGATTTCAGGCACCAAAAACATCAGGGGCAGGGCGGAGTAGGCAGGTAAAACCAGCCACACCATGTTGACCAACAAGAAGCCGTCTTTGGTCTTCAATTCACGCCGATGCTTTTGTGTGATTGCCGCCAATGCCAAGCCACTGAGAGCCGTCAAACAAAAACCAGCCACCCAAATTAATTGAAAATCTCGGTGGTCTTCAAACCAAGCCCAAATGCCCGGCACCAAAAATGTGACTGAGAAAGCCATCAAGATGCGTGCCATCAAGGACAGCACGGGTGCGAAGAAAGTGAACATCAGCCAAAAAAGGTCGCACTGACCTGAAAAAGTTTTTCCACCGCACGCACATCGCGTTTGTTGGGGATGAACATGATGATGTGGTCATCGGCCTCTATCAGGGTGTCGTGGTGAGGCATCAGCACCTCGGATTGATGCCCCTGGCCACGTACGATAGCGCCCATGCTCACGCCTAGGGGCAGTTTGATTTGTTCGACACGACGACCCACCAATTTCGACGTCTTGAAGTCACCCCGCGCAATGCCCTCAAGTGCCTCTGCTGCGCCACGGCGCAGGCTGTGCACCGCCGCCACATCGCCCCGACGCAGGTGCGCCAACAACTCGCCAATCACGGTTTGCGCAGGTGATATCGCGATGTCAATCGTGCTGCCTTGCATCATGTCGGCATATGCACGGCGGTTGATCAGGGCCATGACGCGCCGCGCGCCCATGCGTTTGGCCAGCATGGCGGACATGATGTTGTCCTCATCGTCGCTGGTCAGCGACAGAAACAAATCCATCTCGTTCACACTCTCTTCGAGCAGCAGGTCTTCATCGGCACCGTCGCCATTCAGAATCAAGGTGCTGGAAGGCAACTGGCTGGCCAAATAGGCGCAGCGGTTTTTATCGCGTTCGATCACCTTCACATCGTATTGCTCTGCCAGAATGCGCGCCAAACGCAAGCCCACTTTGCCGCCACCGGCCAGCATCAGGCGCTTCACGGGCTGGTCGGTTTTGTGGATGCCGGCTAACACGAAAGTGATTTTGCGGGTGTCGGCCAACACAAACACCTCGTCGCCCGGCAGGATGCGGGTCTCGGGCAAGGCGTCCACCTGCGTGTCTTGCCGGTACAAGGCCACCACGCGCATCTCGGTGTCCGGCAATCGGTCGCGAAACTCGGCAATGGTGTGGTTTACCAGCAGACTGTCGGCAGCTGCTCGTACCACAATCAGGCTGACGCGGCCGTCGGCAAATTCAAGTACTTGCAAGGCCTCGGGGTACTGGATGAGCTGCTCGATGTAGCGCATGACCGACTCTTCAGGACAGATCACATGGTTAACGGCAAACCCCGACTTGCCCAACAATTCATCGCCCTCGTTGAACTCGGGTGAGCGCAGACGGGCGATGGTGGTGGGCACGTTGAACACGTCGTGGGCAATCTTGCAAAACACCAAGTTTGACTCATCGGCCGCAGCGCAACCAATGACCATGTCCGCGTCTTGGGCTCCGGCTTCGCGCAGTACAGAGGGCTGAATGCCGTTGCCTACAACGCCGCGCAGGTCCAAGCGCTCTTCGAGCAGCCTGAGGCGAGTCGGATCTTGGTCGATGATGGTGATGTCGTTTTGCTCGGACACCAGGCTTTCAGCGACGCTTTCGCCCACTCGGCCAGCGCCCAGGATGATGATATTCATGGGAGTAAATGATACTTGAGCCGAGCTTCAAAAAGGGTATTTTTGTGCCCAAAGGGCGCGCTGGGTGATGATTATTCGCACTTTGCGCATGCATTCCCTGGCTTAACTTTCAATGCGATGGTCTAAATAGCACCTGTTCGTGACGTGAAAGCCAATAGGCAGTGGGTGCCGCTGCAATGCCACCACCAATGATGACTAACGCCATCGATTGATTCATTGTTGTTGGTTGGCATCCAAGTTGCTGCCCCGTGGTGGAGCCAACTCAGGCTCAACGCCATCTGGCAAAGGGTAATCGTCAACATTAAGAGACATGCAGACGAGGGTGTAGTAACTCATGGTTGCCATCAGATCAACAACACCGCGTTCACCAAAATGTTTGACAACATGTGCGAAAGCTGAATCGCTGACTTTTCGAGTTTGCATTAACTCTTTGCAAAATTCAAACACTGCGATGACATTATCTGGCAAGTTTTTGGGCATTGGCGTTTGATTGGAGATGGCTTGAACCAGGTCAATTGGTAGACCTGCATCTTCAGCAATGCGTCGGTGTGCCCACCACACAAATTGAGCAGTCCAATCGCGCGCGATTAACAAAATGGCCAACTCATTCAGTGCGAGTGGCAGGGATGAGTTGAAGCGCGTATGCGCACCAAAAGCCTGAGCGAGTTGCCCTAATTCAGGACTTCTTAACAAGACGTTGTAGGGGCCTTGCATGTTGCCCCGCTGACCTTCCAAAACAGCACGAGTCATTTGTTGCTGTTCAGCCGACATGGTTTCCCATGCGAGAGGTTTAAACCGATTGCCTCTTAATAAAAACGCAGGTGAATCGTCTTTGACAGTAGGCTGATTGAAAGACGCATTAGGCATGATTCAGTTAAAAGGGCTTGTCACCTTGCAAGGTAATACGGTGCATGACTCGGCGAAAACCGTGATAGTCATTCACAGGATTGTGTTGTGCGCATCGGTTGTCCCAAAACGCCAAAGCATCTGGTTCCCAGCTCCAACGGCATGTGAACTCGGGTTTGACTTGATGCTCAAACAAAAATGACAGCAAGGATGCACTTTCCTTGTCAGTTAAGCCTTCAATGCCAGTGGTGTGGGCGGTGTTGATGAACAAAGCCTTGCGACCTGTTTCAGGATGAGTTCGCACCACTGGATGGCAGCTGGTGAAACTTTTAGGTGAAGAGTCATTGCCATCAGACTTGATGCGATCTTCCCTTGTTTTGGAAACATCGGCTTTGGCAGAAGAATTAATGCCCTGTAAACCTTCTAACAAACCTTGCATGGTGTCTGATAAAGACTCGTAGGCAGCATATTGGCATGCAAACAAAGTGTCGCCGCCGTACGGGGGGATTTCTTTGGAAAGCAACATCGATCCCATGGGTGGCTTTTCCAAATAAGTGGTGTCTGAATGCCACACACCTCCAAAGTTGTTTTTTTCATGCTCCAACTTTTTAACTTCAATGATTTGAGGAAAGTCGTCGAATCCTTTGACAAAAGGATACTCAATAGGCTCGCCCATGGCTGTCGCAAAGTTCATGAACTGTTGGGACGTGAGTGGTTGGTGCCGTAAAAAAATGACACTGTTTTTTAAAAATACGTCTCGAATTTCTTTCGTTAAATCTGAGGACAAAGCTTGGGTTAAATTCAGCCCAATAATTTCAGCGCCCAAAGCGCCTGCTATTCTTTTTATTTTCATATCAAAATATCTTGAGCTCAATTAATCAGCTGTTGCACCAGAACTTTTAACAACTGCCGCCCAAGTTTTGATATCAGCGTTGAGGATGGCTTGAAACTCTTGCGGTGTGGTCTCAAAGGGCTCTGCACCGACTGCCGCAAATCTGTCCAGAACATCCTTGTCTTCCATCACCTTTTTAATGTCTGCATTGATCTGCCTGGCTACGCTGGCAGGCGTTCCCTTGGAGGCAAACAAGCCAAACCATGGGTTAATCACAAAGCCTGGAAATCCAGACTCAGCAATGGTCGGAATGTCTTTGAATGCAGCTGACCGCTTAGAGCCCGTGACACTTAAGCCCTTGACCGTACCCGCTCGAATATGCTGCGCTACCGAGGGCAAGCTGGTGAAGACCACTTGAATTTGTCCGTAAATTAAATCTGTCAAGGCTGGAGCCGCCCCCTTGTAGGGGATGTGCTGCATTTTGGCGCCACTGGCAGTGTTGAACATTTCACCTAACAAATGGTTAACTGACCCGTTACCTGCGGAACCAAATGCCACAGGTTTTTGTCCTGCGTAGGTAGCCAAGGCCTTCATATTGGCAACAGGAACAGAAGCATTCACGGCCGCTACAAAGGGGACATTGGCCAAAGTGGCTACAGCCACAAAATCAGCTTCTGGATCAAACGGTAACTTGCTGTAGATGCTTGGATTGATGGCGTGTGAGCCAACATAAGACATTAACAAAGTGTGGCCATCACCCGGTGCCTTTGCAACCGCGTCCATGCCAATATTGCCCCCTGCACCGGGGCGGTTTTCAATCACAACGGGTTGACCCCATTTTTCAGAAAGCTTTTGACCGACGATGCGCGCCAACGCATCAGATGCCCCACCTGGCGTTTGCGGCACGATGATGCGAACGGGTTTGTTGGGAAAATTTGGCGCAACTGATTGCGCCAAAGCGGCACCCACTAAATGAGTGCTTACCAAAAAACCAATCATCCATTTTGGTAGAGAAAGCCGATGCGCCGATTGAGTCTGTTTCATGAAAAGCTCCTGACCTGATGTATTTAAATTCATGCCAAATTATGGCACTTTGAGGTGCCAGAGGTTGTCTGACCGAGATTGATGTGAAAGGGCTGCCTAGGTGTTTTTTTGCAAAGTGCAAAAGTGCCTTGCTCAAAAAGGGCGCGCGCCTGATGGAGTTGTGTTGTCAAGTTAAATCAAACGCATTGACTTGAGACAATGAACCGCTCATTCCTGACCACTGTGCATATGAGCCATTTAGAAAGTTTTTAGCACGGGGAGCTTGGTGATTAAGCAATACTTCTAGGCCTGCGCGTGCACTGTCTATCATCGGAAGAGGGCAAAAAGGCTGAAGTTTTTCGGCGTAGCCTGCCAAACCTGCGCCCCCCAAAATAATGACGCGAACGCCATCTTTGGCGGCTCGACGACATGCTTCTCCAAGGCATTGAATGGCCATTTCTGGGTTGGCTTGCAGTTCTGAGCCACTGGGAGTGACTGTTTCAATGTGTCGCAAATGGTCGCCAAATCCAAGGTTGCTTGCTAATCTTTGGATCATTGGTTTCCAACGTTCGCCACCCGTGACGACAGCGAAGGGACCTGTTTGTGCTGCTTGAATAAAAGAGGCCTCAGCAAGCCCCGTCACGGGCACCGCCGACATCTCACGCAGCGCAAATAAGGCGGGGTCGCCAAAGCAAGCAATTAAAACGCCTGCTAAGGGCTCAGGGTTAGCCAAGGTTTGGCTGGCCCATGCTTCTAAACAAGCATGTGAAGCCACCGCGTAACTGGCCTCGCATGCAATGTAATTTGCGCCAAAGCTTGCGGTTGTAAAGGAAAATTTTAAATCCGTTGACATTTGGGGCATGAGAACGTTTTGCAATCGCTCAGTAGTTAATGCGTTGGTGTTGGGATTGATAATTAAATAGTTCTTCATTCGTTAAGGTGCTCGATTTAGAAGTGTTAATTTAAATTTTTTGTGCGCGTCATGAACTAACAAAGTGCATGAAGCACTGTTTTGGTGGGTCATTCAATGAAATGAAGCTTCGTGTTCATTTGTTGGTAGCAACTTTTAGTCAGGAAAAAACCATTGGTCGGGGACGTATTTGTCAAACTCAATCAGTTTAAATATAAACCCTAGGCATACAAATTGCATGCCAATGTATTAGGTATTTACTCGGGCATTGCGCTAGCAATTCTTTGATATGCTAAATACTGAATGCCACTTATTTTTAATCACCATCATCGGAGTTTGTATGAAACGGTTCAGCCTACCCATTTTTAGTTCCTCTGCACCTTCGGCCATGACCTTGGCCATTGGCGTGGGTTTGAGCGCCATGACCTTGGCTGTGCAGGCGCAAGAAAAGGTGTTGCGCATTGCCATGACTGCCGCCGATATTCCCCGCACCTTGGGTCAGCCCGACCAGGGTTTTGAGGGCAACCGTTTTACTGGCATCCCCATGTATGACGCCTTGACTCAATGGGACTTGTCCAAGAGCAATGCCCCCAGCGTGCTGATTCCCGGCTTGGCCAATTCTTGGGCGGTGAGTGGCAGCGACAAAACGAAGTGGGTCTTCAAACTGCGCCCCAATGTGAAGTTTCATGATGGCTCAGCCGTCAATGCCGATTCGATTGTATGGAACGTGCAAAAGGTGTTGGACAAAGACGCCGTGCACTTTGATGCCAGCCAAGTTGGTGTCACTGCTTCGCGCATGCCCACTTTGCGCAGCGCTCGCAAGATTGACGATTTAACAGTGGAACTCACCACCAGCGAACCCGATGCTTTTTTGCCGCTGAACCTGACCAATTTGTTCATGGCCTCGCCTGCTCATTGGAAGAAAAAATTTGATGCTGCCGCAGGCGCTACCCCTGCAGACAAGTCCAAAGCGGCTTGGACGGCGTTTGCCGCAGACGCATCAGGCTCTGGCCCATTCAAGATGGCGCGCTTCGTGCCGCGTGAGCGCTTGGAAGTGGTGGCCCATAAAACGTATTGGGACCCTAAACGCGTGCCCAAGCTCGACCGCATTGTCATGTTACCCATGCCCGAGGCCAATGCTCGCACCGCCGCTTTGCTTGGTGGCCAAGTAGATTGGATTGAGGCTCCAGCGCCAGACGCGATGGCCCAAATTACCCAGCGTGGCTTCAAGATTGAAAGCAATGCTCAGCCCCATGTATGGCCATGGCAGTTGTCGTTTGCCGATGGCTCGCCCTGGTTGGACAAAAGGGTGCGTCAAGCGGCCAACCTGTGTGTCGACCGTGAAGGCATCAAAACCTTGTTGGGTGGGATGATGGCCGTGCCTAAGGGTACTGTGCCCCCAGGTCACCCTTGGTGGGGTAACCCCAAGTTCGACATCAAATACGATGTGAACGCAGCCAAAACTTTGATGTCTCAAGCTGGCCACACTGCAGCCAAGCCGCTCAAGGTCAAGGTGCAAATTTCCGCATCGGGCTCAGGCCAAATGCAGCCCTTGCCCATGAACGAGTTTGTGCAGCAGTCCCTCAAACAGTGCTTCTTTGACGTTGAATTTGATGTGATCGAGTGGAACACCTTGTTTACCAACTGGCGCAAGGGTGCAAAGGACCCATCTGCCAATGGTGCGAATGCCATCAATGTGAGTTACGCCGCGATGGACCCCTTCTTTGGCATGGTTCGTTTCACCAGCACAGGTGCCTTTCCGCCGGTGTCAAACAATTGGGGCTATTTTGGCAACCCTGAGTTTGACAAGCTCATTGCCGATGCGCGCACCCAGTTTGATGATAAAAAGCGTGACGAAGCTTTGTCTAAGTTGCATGCACGGATCGTTGAAGAGGCCCCCTTCGTTTGGATTGCCCACGATGTTGGCCCACGCGCTATCAGCACCAAGGTTAAAGGCCTCGTGCAGGCACGCAGCTGGTTTGTCGATTTAGCCCCTATTTCCATGGATTGATGCGTAGGCCAGCCGGTGTGGGTTCTTAGCACGCCGGCTTTTAATTTATCGCTTAAGGGCCTTGGTGGTACCTCGTGGCTTGCCCAACATGGAGCAGTGGGATGTTTGTTTTTTTGTGGCGACGCCTTCTCTACACTCTGCCAATCATGCTGGGTGTGGCCTTGGTGTGTTTTGCCCTAGTGCACCTAGCGCCGGGCGACCCCTTGGTGTCCATCCTGCCCCCTGACGCTTCGGCTGAGTTGCAAGCCAAGTTGAAAGAACTCTACGGTTTTAACCGCTCTTACCCCGAGCAGTTTGTGAGTTGGGTGTGGCGTGCCATGCAGGGTGATTTGGGCACTTCAATCGCCAGCAATCGGCCGGTCTTCAGCGAGGTGATGAAGGCGGTGGGCAACACCTTGCGTTTGGCCATGGTTGCCACCTTGATTGGTTTTTTGTTCGGTTGCTTGTTTGGCTTTGTGGCCGGTTACTTTCAAAATTCCTGGCTCGATAAATTGGCCTCCTTGACTTCGGTGCTGGGGGTTAGCGTTCCACACTATTGGCTGGGCATGGTGCTGGTCATTGTGTTTTCATCGATCTTGATGTGGTTGCCCCCTGGTGGAGCTGGCCCTGGGGGCTCGGGCGATTGGGCCTGGGACTGGGAGCATTTCAAGCACATGCTTTTACCTGCCATCACCATGAGCGTGATTCCCATGGGCATTATTTCGCGTACGTTACGCGCCTTGGTGGGTGATATCTTGGCCCAAGAGTTCATTGTGGGTTTGCGCGCTAAAGGCCTGACCGATTTCGGCATTTTCTTGCACGTTGTCAAAAACGCTGCGCCTACCGCTTTGGCGGTGATGGGCTTGCAGCTGGGCTATTTATTAGGTGGCTCGATTTTGATCGAGACCGTCTTTTCTTGGCCGGGCACCGGCTCTTTATTAAACTCGGCCATTTTTCAGCGCGATCTGCCTTTGTTGCAAGGCACCATTCTGGTATTGGCCATGTTTTTTGTGTTCTTGAACCTGATCGTTGATGTTGTTCAAACCCTCTTAGACCCACGCATTTCGCGCAGCTGAAAACCAGTTCCAAAACAAGATGCACATTGCTGTCGATCCCCAAAAGGTGCCCGAGCTCGCCATGCAGAGATCGGCGGGTTATTGGCAAACTGTGGGCAGGCGTTTCATGCAACAAAAAATTGCTGTATTTGCAGCCTTGGTGGTCTTGGTGTTGCTGGTGCTGGCTATTTTTGGGCCGTGGTTGGCGCCCTTGGATCCGTACCAGTCGTCCATACTCAAGAGGCTTAAACCGATTGGTTTTGCGGGACATCCCTTGGGCACAGATGAGTTGGGGCGAGATATGCTGAGCCGCTTGATCGTTGGCACGCGCTTGTCTTTGTTCATTGGCATAACCCCGGTGATTTGCGCTTTTGTCATCGGCTCAGTCATTGGCATCACCGCGGGTTACGCCGGTGGTTGGGTCAATACCAGCATGATGCGCACCATCGATGTGTTCTATGCGTTTCCCTCGGTTCTACTGGCCATCGCTTTGTCAGGCACCTTAGGCGCAGGCATCACCAATTCGCTAATTTCTTTGACCATTGTGTTCATTCCGCCAATTGCCCGTGTGGCCGAGAGCGTGACCACTCAAATACGCGGTCGAGATTTTGTTGATGCCGCCCGCGCCTCGGGGGCGGGTGCCTTCACCATCGTTCGGGTGCACGTGTTGGGCAATGTGCTTGGGCCGGTGTTTGTGTACGCCACCAGTTTGATCGCAGTGGCCATGATTTTGGCCTCTGGCCTGAGCTTTTTGGGCCTTGGCGTTAAGCCTCCCGAGCCCGAGTGGGGCCTCATGTTAAACACCTTGCGCACTGCAATTTACACACAGCCTTGGATCGCAGCTTTGCCCGGGGCGATGATTTTCATCACCTCCATTGCCTTCAATTTGTTAGCCGACGGCTTGCGCTCGGCCATGGAGATCAAACAGTGAGCGTGCCATGCCCTTAACCCCTTTTGACTTGGGCGGCCCAGCTCAACCCATGCTCAGTGTGCGTGGCTTGGTCAAACACTTCCCGCTAAAAAAAGACGTTTTCGGCAAGGGCGGTGGCGTCGTGCGTGCCGTCGATGGCGTGGATTTTGAGGTCTTCAAAGGCGAGACCTTGGGCGTCGTGGGCGAGTCCGGTTGCGGAAAATCCACCACTGCGCGCTTGCTCATGCAATTGATCATTCAAGATCACGGTGAGCTGATTTTTGATGCCCAGACCGTGGGCGGCTCGGCTTTGCCCTTGAAGGCTTATCGGCGGCAAACTCAAATGGTGTTCCAAGACAGCTATGCCTCTTTGAACCCGCGCTTGACCATTGAAGACTCGATTGCTTTTGCACCCATGGTGCATGGTGTGCCCCAGAGCGAGGCGGTGGCGCGCGCCCGCGACTTGCTGGCTCGGGTGGGCTTGGCGCCCGAGCGTTTTGCCGAGCGCTATCCTCACGAACTCTCGGGCGGTCAACGCCAACGAGTGAACATTGCCCGCGCTCTGGCCTTGCAGTCGCGCTTGATCATCTTGGATGAGGCGGTGTCGGCCTTGGACAAGTCCGTGGAAGCCCAGGTGCTTAACTTGTTGTTAGATTTGAAAGATGACTTTGGCCTGACCTATGTGTTCATCAGCCACGATTTGAATGTGGTGCGTTACATGAGCGATCGGGTGTTGGTGATGTACTTGGGCCAAGTCGTAGAGATTGGCAACAGCGAAACCTTGTTCAACAATCCGGCACACCCCTATACCCAAGCTTTGTTGTCATCGATCCCTACCTTGGACCCCGACCGGCGCACCGAAAAGCCGCCCTTGGCCGGTGACCCGCCCAACCCCATCAATCCGCCCACAGGTTGCCGCTTTCACCCTCGCTGTGTCCATGCCCAAGATATTTGTAGCCAAAAAATGCCGGTCCTGGCCCACACCGCTCACGGTCAGCAGGTAGCGTGCTGGATGCATGTGGCGGGCAGCGCCCATGGCCTTGCACCGGCTCACCCGTTGGGCTCAGCCACTCAGGAGGTGGCATGATTTCTGCCCCAACCCACGATTGTTTTGTGGAGGTCAAACAACTCCATGTGACCTTTACAGGGGGGAAAAAACCCGTGCAAGCCGTTAGCGGCGTGGATCTGCGTGTTCAGCGCGGCGAAGTGGTGGCCTTGATTGGCGAGTCGGGTTCGGGCAAAAGCGTCACCTTGCGCAGCCTGCTTGGTTTGCATGCTGCAAAAACCACCCGCATTACCGGGGACATTCGCGTCGGCGACCAACAAGTGTTGCAGCTCTCGCCCAGAGAACTTAGCAGCTTCCGTGGGCGAGTGGCATCGATGATTTTTCAAGAGCCCTTGCTGGCCCTAGATCCTGTTTACAACTTGGGCCAACAAATCACCGAAACTATTCGCCGCCATGAAAATGTCAGCACCCAAGAGGCTCACCAACGCGCCTTGGCGCTGTTTGAGCGGGTGCGCATCCCAAGCCCCGAGCGGCGCCTCCAAGCTTATCCGCATGAAATGTCAGGTGGTATGCGCCAGCGCGCAATGATTGCGTTAGCCTTGGCTTGCAAGCCCCAATTGTTGCTGGCCGATGAGCCCACCACAGCGCTTGATGCCACCGTACAAATTCAAATTTTGCTGTTGCTTCGCGAGTTACAAAAAGACCTAGGGCTGGCGGTGGTGTTTGTCACTCACGATATCGGTGCCGCCGTCGAAGTGGCTGACCGCATTGCGGTGATGTATGCCGGCCGCATTGTGGAAGAGGGGCCGGCGCGCACCTTGCTGCGCCAACCTCGCCACCCCTATACCCGGGCTTTGTTGCAAAGCCGCGCCGACGGGGCCTTGGCCAAGGGACAGCGGCTGGTGACCATTGCAGGTGCTCCGCCCGATTTGGCGGCGTTACCAAATGGTTGTGCCTTTGCGACTCGCTGCAAATTGGCCCAGCCAGAATGTGAATCAATGCAACCCGATGTGAGTTGGTTGGCAGACAACCACAGCGTGCGCTGTTTGCGTGCCTTAGAGCCCCAGTCTGTTTGAGTTTTTCTTCAGCCACCACACCATGAACCACCATACCGACGCCTTGTGGGACACCGCCCACGCCTTCATGCCTTACCCCAAAGTTCCCGTTCCAAACGCACCCACCGGGCCGTTGGCGGGTTTGAGTTTTGGAGTGAAAGACCTCTACCACGTTCAAGGCTACCCCACCAGTGGCGGCCAGCCTTTCATGCTGGCGCTGTCGGGCATCCAAGAGCGTACCGCTCCCGTGGTGCAAAGCCTGCTCAACGCAGGTGCTAGATTTGTGGGCAAAACCATTACCGATGAACTGGCGTTTTCTATGAGCGGACAAAACGCCCATTTTGGCTCGCCTATCAATGGCGCCGACCCTCATCGCATCAGCGGAGGCTCGTCTTCGGGCTCGGCCTCTGCTGTGTCCAACCGCATGTGCGACTTTGCGCTGGGCTCGGACACGGGTGGTTCGGTTCGCGCACCGGCCAACCATTGCGGTTTGGTAGGTATCCGTCCTAGCCACGGCCGCATTAGCTTGGAAGACACATTGGCCTTGTCGCCCAGTTTGGACACCTGCGGTTGGTTTACCCGCGACGTGCCCACATTTGCCAGGGTGGCCGATGTGCTGTTGGGTGAAGATGCCCAAGCCTTGCCCGACAGCGTGCGCTTGCTGGTCCCCAACGATATTTGGGGCTTGGCCGCCCCTGCAGCGGTCAAGGCATTGAAGCCGGTGCGTGGGCAAATTGAAGAGTGCCTTGGCAAAGCCCGCACGCTTAACGTTGTGCTTGACGACTTTGACAGCATGTTCTGGCACTTTCGCGCCATTCAAGGGCGTGAGGCCTGGGATGTGGATGGGGCTTTCATTCAGCGCTTTGCACCTGTACTAGGACCAGGTGTGGCCGAGCGGTTTCAGTGGGCGTCTGAACTAAGCGACGCCACCGTGGCTTCGGCCCAGGAATTTCGCCAACGCTGGCGCGCGCACATTGGGCGCATATTGGGTACCGATGGCGTGCTGCTCATGCCCACCATGCCCGATGTGGCGCCGCTGATCTCTGCTTCGGAAGCCGATCTGGATACTTACCGCAACCGCGCCACGCGCATGTTGTGCGGTGCAGGTTTAGCGGGCTTGCCGCAGTTGAGTTTGCCCTTGGCCCAACGGCAAGGCGCGCCCTTAGGCATCTCATTGGTCGGGCCGGTGGGCAGTGACCGCAGCCTGGTTCGCTTGGCCGAACGCATCCACGCGGCGCTGGGTTAAGCCGGATGGGGCTGAGTCAGTCCGCAGGCCAGGTCGGATGGACGGCTTGGAGCAAGGTGAAGACCTCGCAATCCTCTTGCGGCCCTTGGCGTTCAATCACCAAAAACGAGCTGGCTTCTAAGGCCATTAAGGGGTGGTGCCAAACACCTTTGTTCAAGGTAAAACCTTGTTGACCGCTCACTTCAAAACACGCCAAGGTGTTCAAGTCGGGGGTTGCGACGCCTGTTGCCACCCAAAGCCGGCAGCGCGCGCCCAACAAAGGCAAAAAACTTTGACTGCCCCAGTTGTGGCGCTCGAGCATTTGGCACGGCGTACGCGGGCTTTGTGCTTGGGCATGGAACACCGCCAAAACTGCTTGGCCGTTAGCGTCATGCAGGTCCAAATCAGCAAGCAAGTCCAAGCGCGAACTGGTGCCTTGGTTGATGGCGCGCTGACCTGCAGCGTCGAGTTGCAACACTTGGCCATAAGGCGCAAAGGCCTCTGCTGTAAGGCTTTGAAGGCGAACGCTGGCCGAGTGGGTAGGTCCTGCGTGCTCGGGTTGGGGCGGTTTTTGCATAGCAGATATCATGGCACAAGCCACCATCCGTTGCAGGCAACAACATGCATGACTCATCGACATTTGCAAAGAACTGTTCTATGAAACTTGACTCTCACCCCTTACCTGATTTGCGCATCAATGCCCAGCGTCTTTGGCAGGCTTTGATCGACTTGGCCCAGATTGGCGCCACCGCCAAAGGCGGGGTGTGCCGTTTGGCGCTGAGTGACTTAGACCGCCAGGGCCGCGACTTGGTGACCCAATGGGGTCGCGAAGCGGGCATGACGGTGACCTTGGACCAAATTGGCAATGTGTTCATGCGCCGGCCTGGGCGCAACCCTGATTTGCCCCCCATCATGACGGGCAGCCACATTGACACACAACCTACCGGCGGTAAGTTCGATGGCAATTACGGCGTTTTGGCTGGCTTGGAAGTGGTGCGCTGTCTCAACGACCATGGCATTGAAACCGAAGCGCCCATCGAGGTTGCTTTTTGGACCAATGAAGAAGGTTCGCGTTTTGTGCCTGTGATGATGGGATCGGGTGTGTTTGCCGGTGCTTTCTCTTTAGACCACGCTTACCAAGCCCGCGACCAAGACGGCAAATCTGTGCGCGAAGAACTCGAGCGCATTGGCTACTTGGGCACCGAGGTGCCGGGGCAACACCCGATAGGCGCTTATTTTGAAACCCACATTGAGCAAGGCCCAGTGCTTGAAGATGCAGGCGTCACAATTGGTGTGGTCACCGGGGTGTTGGGCATCCGCTGGTTTGATTGCACGGTCATGGGCATGGAGGCGCACGCCGGGCCAACCCCCATGCCTTTGCGACGCGACGCCCTGCAAGTGGCCACGACCTTGATGCAATCCGTGGTCGCTGTAGCACAGCAGTACGCGCCAGAGGGGCGCGGCACCGTGGGCATGGTGCAAGTCCACCCCAACAGCCGCAACGTCATCCCCGGACGGGTTAAGTTCAGCATCGACCTGCGCCACCCTACCGATGCGGGCGTGGACGCTATGGCCGATAAGGTCAAGGCCTTGGCGCAGCGCTTACAAGCAGAAACCGGCCAAAGTATCCAGATTGAATTGGTTTCTAGCTACCCGGCCCAGGCCTTCCATGCCGAATGCGCACAAGCCGTCACCGAAGCTGCACAGCACCTGGGTCACAGCCACATGCAGGTGGTCTCAGGTGCTGGCCATGATGCGGTGTACACCGCCCGCTTGGCCCCCAGCGGAATGATCTTTATCCCTTGCAAAGATGGCATCAGTCACAACGAGATCGAAGACGCCAAGCCAGAGCACATCGCCGCTGGCTGTAATGTTTTGTTGCATGCCATGTT
>SXXD01000274.1 GCA_005789685.1 Burkholderiales bacterium | reverse complement strand
CGCTTCAGCATATGACGACCGAATTCTTGTCAAAGCCACTTCGAGCAGTTTGGTCGTGCCACTCAACTCCGAATGGTCAATGTCGGGTACGCTCATTACCGACGCCATTTCTGGCGCATCACCGGCGTATCACACGCAGGCGTTGTCGTATTTGAAAGATTTTCGTCGGGCAGTTGATACGTCAGTTACCCGCTATTTGCCAAATGGCACCTTGACGTTGGGCATGAGCCATTCTGGTGAAAACGATTACGTATCTCGCGCCGCTTCCTTGCTTGCGACGCGCTCCTCGGAGAATAAAAATACCACTTGGACAGCCGGTATTGCCATCAACCGCGATCTAATCAATCCAGCCAATCAAATTGTTTTCAATGAAACTAAGCGCAGCAGTGAGGTGTTGTTAGGGATCACACAAGTGGTCACGATGAACGACATCGTGCAATTCAACATGGGTTACTACAAAGGTCAGGGGTATTTTTCTGACCCCTACAAAATTTACGACGAACGGCCCAGAGATCGCACGCAGAAAAAGTTTCAGACACGCTGGAACCATTACTTCAACGATTTGAACGCTACCTCTCGTTTGGCCTATCGCTACTACACCGACAGTTGGGGCATTCGCTCGCACACATTGGATGCTGATTGGGTGCAGCGATTTGGCAATGGCTGGAGTGCCGCACCTGCACTTCGTTATTACACGCAAACAGCAGCCAAGTTTTATGTGGAAGTCGATCCCCGCTTGTCGCCCTTTCCTGCAAATCCGCCGCCGAATGCGCTGTACTTTTCTGAAGACCAACGCATGAGCGCGTTTGGTGGTTTAACGATGGGCATGAAGCTCACCAAGCAATTGAATCTGGATACCAAGATCGATTTGAAGTTGGAGCAGTATGGTCAAAAGGGCGCTTGGATTTTGTCTGGTACGGGCAGCAAAGGCTTGGCACCGTTTTACGCACGAAATCTTCAAGTGGGTATCACGCGCTCATTCTAATGGTGTCTAAAGCATTGCCATTGCAAATTCATCGCCTGCCATTTAAGGCGATGGGCAGCGCTTGCGAAGTGGTTTTGGCATCTCATACTCAAAAAGAGGCCGAGTCGATGGCCAAGTTGGCCATTGATGAAGTACTGCGTATTGAACGTAAATATTCTCGCTACACCATCGATTCCGTCATTGCGAAAATAAATCAACAGGCTGGGTGCGGGGCGGTGCAATGCGACGATGAAACTTGGGCTTTGTTTCAGTTTGCTTCTCAGCTCTTTGATAAAAGCGATGGCTTGTTTGACATCACCTCGGGAGTACTCAGACAGGCGTGGGATTTTAAAAAGCCTGAAGTACCGACCTCTCAAAAGTTAGAGGCTTTGTTACCGCTCGTGGGTTGGAAAAAAGTGGTGTTGCAAGAGCAACGCATTGCCTTGCCCTTGGCTGGCATGGAAGTAGACTTGGGCGGCTTTGGCAAAGAGTATGCTGCTGATCGTGCAGTGCAGGTTCTCAGAGAAAAAGGTGTGGCCCATGGCTACGTGAATTTGGCGGGCGACATGCGCTTTCTCGGGCCAAAGCCTACAGGTGAGCCTTGGATGATTGGCATTCAAGATCCGCGTGTGCGTGATCAGGTCGTGGCCACTCTGCCAATCACGATGGGCGGCTTGGCCACCAGTGGCGATTACGAGCGCTATTTTGAATTGAATGGGCAGCGCTATTGTCATGTTTTGAATCCTAAAACGGGTATACCAGTCAGCTACTGGCGCTCAGTGAGTGTCACGTCGCCTGTAACGGTGGTGTCGGGTTGCACAACGACTAGGGCGATGTTGAAGGAGGCAGATGGCCTGGCGTTTTTACAGGCAACAGGCTTTGATTTCTTTGCCATTGATCACACAGGTAAAGTGCATTTGCGACAAGAAACACAAGCTGCATTAAACTGATGCTTATGAACTTGAAGTTATTCCACATCGCATTAATCGCTTTGCTCATTCAGGCCAGTCCAGTTTGGGCAGTTGAGGCAGGAAAGCCGTTGCCGGATTTGGGTTTGGCTGAAGTTCAAAAAACCAAGGGCCAATACATTTACATCGACTACTGGGCATCGTGGTGCGGCCCTTGCCGCCAATCTTTTCCTTGGATGAATTCACTACAGGCAAAGTTAGGCCCAAAGGGTTTGAAAGTGGTGGCTGTGAACGTTGACGCTAAGCGCGCGGATGCAGACAAGTTTTTGTTGCACACGCCTGCTCAGTTCACCATTGCCTATGACCCTCAAGGCGAATCTGCAAAAAAGTTAGCCATCAAAACCATGCCAACTTCGATGTTGGTGAGTCCAGAGGGGCGGGTGTTGCTTGTGCATTCTGGATTCAGGGCTGAGGAGACATTGCAGCTTGAGGCAAAGATTACTGCTGCTATGGCTGGTGGGAATTGATCTTTTTTGCTGAGCTCGCTGTGTGAGGATGGGGTGGGTGGGTTCCTCATGCTGGGGTACCAGAAATCGTCACCCATCCACCCCATCCTCACACAGCTGCGAACAGCAGTGATGGCACCCAGAAGTCTTCGCGCACCAGAAGTTGAGCAGTCAGGCTGAAGGCGGCTGACGATTTCTGGTACTCCAGCATGAGGAAGCCGCCTTCAGCCTGACTGCTCAACGCTCTCCGCCAAAGAAACCCAGACAAATTAATGTTGCTCTGACCCCAATTAAAACTTCACAACTTGAAGAGCATTTGGCAGGCATGTGACTTGGATATGCGTCGCAAAACCCAGAGTCTCGCCATCAGCAGCAACCGGCACTAAGCTAGCATTGCCAATGGTGGCGTTTGAAAAGGCGTGGCATTGAATGCGCGGGTGGCCCAAATGTTTGCCAATTAACAATCGAGGCAACATCAAAAGAGTTTGCAAACGGTTGAATCTGCCACCCACCAACAAATTCAGTTGACCATCGTTGATCAAAGCATGAGGCACAGCAGGCATGCCGCCGCCATACGTGGGTGAGTTGAGTGCAGAGGCCAGCAGAGTTGGCCCCTCGTATACAAAAAGACCATCAACTTCTACTTTTAAATACCAGTTTTTCAAATGAGCTAATTCACGCAAAGTAGCTAGCAAGTAGCGGGGCAGACCACTCAAAAACTTAGGCCCAGTCAGTGCACGATGGCCCACCGATGCATCAAAGCCAACAGCCATACTGGAATGAAAATAATGAACAGTCTTCTTGTCCAACTCTAAGCGACCCACGTCCATGGCCCTCGATGTAGCATTCAGTGCATGAGCTAGGGCTTGTTGCCGAGACATGCGATGCAAACCCCAGGCGCGCGCGCAGTCGTTGCCACTGCCAAATGGCACCAATCCCACTTCATGTCCGCCATGCAAGAGGGCCGGCAGCATTTGATTCAGCGTGCCGTCACCGCCCACCAACACCACGCGTGTATGTGGTGGCAACTCGGAAAGAAGAGAGAGGGCATTCTCAATGCCTTCAGGTGCGACTATTTGAGGTGGTGCGCTTTGAGCGAGCAGTGCTTCGCACCATGCCTGAATAGGGCCCTTCAGCTTCCGTGCTCGGCCTCCTGCTGCATGTGGGTTGATCAGGATAAGCGGGGTCATCCTTGTATTTTCTAAGCTTGTATGCCAATGTAAGACACGTGCAAACCCTGTTGTTTGAAAATTGGGCATTGACACAAGCCTTTTGGATGTGTTTAATCTACACATTACAATGTGTAGGAGTTCACACATGGCTACTAACTTAGCACTGGACGATCAATTGATTGAAGAAGCAAGGGTTTTGGGTGGTCATCGCACCAAGCGTGAGGTGGTCACTCAAGCATTATTAGATTACGTTCAAAAAAAGAAACAAATTCAAATTTTGAACAGTTTTGGCACGATTGACTTTGACCTAAACTATGACGCTGCTATGCAGCGAAAATTCAAACGCGGTGACGTAGTAGGTTTGAGAAAGCCAGACTCGAAACCGAAGAGAGCCGTATGAAGGTTCTCATTGACACTTCAGTTTGGTCGCAAGCATTGCGTCGACAATCTGCTGAAGCTTCAAGCACTGCTCAGGAGCGGGTTGTCGATGTGCTGAAGGAGCTCATACACGATTCAAGAATTGCAATGCTTGGCCCTGTTCGCCAAGAGTTGTTGTCGGGTGTCAAAACGCCAAAACAATTTGAAACTTTGCAGAAAATTCTTAGTGTATTTTCAGATGAGCCTCTTCACAGTCAGGACTACGAGCAGGCGGCAAAAAATTTCAACCAATGCCGACAAGGTGGGGTGCAAGGCTCCAACACTGATTTTTTAATTTGTGCGGTGTCAATGGCCAGAGGATGGCCTATTTACAGTCTTGATAAAGACTTTGAACAATATAAAAAGTATTTGTCCTTGAAGCTCTACCGTGAGTGACCCCTCGCAATTACAAGTATTGGTGTAAACCCGAGTGCCTGAGAAATTAGAATCCAAGACATCTATCTGGTCCTCTTTAATTCGGAACCCCCCATGGCTGTTCATGCTCTGAAATCACCTTGCTTCAAACTCTCTTTAATGTCTGTTGCATGCTTCAGCCTACTGGCTTGGAGTCCTTCGCATTCACAAACGCCAACGCCTTCACCCGGAGTGCCGGTAACTGCTCCCGCCAGCGCCACACCCCCTGCAGCTCCCGCCACACCACCCGCTGCCCCCGGTGCGCTGCGCCCCATGAAAGACATTCTGAAAGACGCCAAGTCGTCGCCAGGCTTTTTCACTTTGCATCAAAAAGACGAAAAGGTTTGGCTTGAGATATTGCCCAGTCAATTGAACCAAGCCTTCTTTTTTTCCTACAACATTCCTCGCTCAGTAGGCGAACGCGGTTTGTATGGCAGCCAGATGGGTGGCTCAAAGTTAGTTGAATTTAGAAAAATAGGAAATCAAATTCAACTGATTGCAAAGAACACCCAGTTCTTTGCAAAGGAGGGCACTCCTCAGGCGCAGTTCGTTTCAGAGTCTTTTTCTGACAGCTTGATGAGCAGTGCCGCTGTGGTGTCTGCGCCGCATCCTGAGACAAAATCTATTTTGATTGAGGCCAACGCCTTGTTGTTCTCAGACATTCCAGGTTATCAAACGCGCTTAGAAGGCTCGTTTCGCATGCCCTTCAGTTTAGACACGCGCAATACCTCTTTCTCTACCACCAAGAACACAAACACATTGACGGGGCTGGAGGTGAAAGCACACTTTGCCGTCCCCAGATTGTCAGCCCCTCCCATGACGCCCTCGCCGGTGCCCATGCCACCGCCACCTTCCGCTACGCCCGACCCTCGAAGTCTGTTTGTTTCGTTTTATTACAGCTTCATGCCCCTACCTGAACCCATGCAAACACGCTTGGCCGATGAGCGCGTAGGCTTTTTCACGGTAGCCCGAACCGACTACACCACTGATCTCAACATCAAATCCAAAGCGCATTTGTTGAAGCGTTGGCGCTTGGAAAAGATGGACGCTAATGCCGCGGTGTCTGAACCCAAACAGCACATTGTTTATTGGCTAGACAAAAATATTCCAGAAAAATACCGCGCCAGTGTGACGCAGGGTGTGTTGGAGTGGAATAAAGCATTTGAAAAAGCAGGCTTCAAAAACGCGTTGGTGGTCAAGCAACAACAGGCCACAGACGACTTCAACAACATGGACGCCAAGCACACTTCCATTCGATGGTTCACAGGTGCCGACGTAGGCTTTGCCATTGGCCCTTCACAAGCCGACCCGCGCACCGGCGAAATTTTGGACGCAGACATTGGCATGTCGGATGTGTTTACACGCGGTGCACGTCGCGCTGTCGTTGAAGACTTGGGCCGTGTGCGCAGTGCCGACGGCGAGTTGTGCGACCACGCAGAAGCGGCCGCTCAAGAATTGCATTACGCATTGGACTTGTTAGAAGCACGCGGCCTAGAACTTGACACCCCTGAGGCCGAAGCTTTGGCCCAAGCTTATTTGAAATACGTGATCATGCACGAGGTGGGCCACACCTTGGGTCTGCGTCACAACTTCCGCGCTTCCACGATGTATGACTTGAAGCAAATTCAAGATCCTAACTTTACGAAGACCAATGGCGTGGCAACTTCTGTGATGGATTACACGCCCTTCAATATTTCACCTAAAGGTGAGAAGCAGGGCGAGTATGTCATGTCCACAATTGGCGCCTACGACTATTGGGCCATTGAGTTTGGTTACAAACAATTTGCACCTGGCCAAGAAGCTCAGGGACTTGCGCAAATTTTGGCCAAGGCCAGCCAGCCAGAATTGCAATTTGACTCTGATGAAGATGCAGGCTATGGCAGCACGGGCGGTGTCGACCCAATGGTCAATCGCTTTGATTTGGGTGCCGATCCGCTGGCCTACTATAAACAGCGCATGAAACTGTCGCGCGAGTTGTGGGATCGGCTGCAAAATATGAACTTGGCCACAGGTGAAAGCTATGAACGCCTGACCCGCAGCTTCAGAAGCGGCTTTAATCAACTCAACCGTGTTGCGCCATTGGCCGCCAAATACATTGGCGGTGTGCACATTCGCCGTGAGCGCGCAGGCAGTAAAGTTGGCGTGTTTGAGCCCGTCAGTGCAGCCAAGCAAAAAGAAGCGTTGGCTTTGATCACCAAAGATTTCTTTGGCACTGACAGTTTCAAGTTCAAGCCTGAGTTCATTGCACGTTTGGCAACCGACCGATTTGAACGAACCATGAGCGATGGCAGCATGCAAACTTCGGTAGCTCGCTTGGTAGCCGGTGTTCAAAAGGGAATCCTTGACCACGTGTATTCACCCGCTGTAGCCACCCGCTTGGCGGAAGTGGGCATGAAGGTGAACGATCCAAAAGAGACCTTGGGTTTGTCTGACGTGTACGGCACCATTCAAGACGCCATTTGGTCTGAAGCCAAAACTGGCCAAGAAACCAGCCTCATTCGCCGCAACTTGCAACGCGAACAACTGCGCCGCATGACCGATGTGTTGGTCAAGCCTGCTGGTCCATGGCCTGCGGATGCACGCAGCATCATGCGTGAAAATGCGCGTCAGTTGGCCGGTACGCTTGAAAAGGTCTTGGCCAAACCCAGCTTGAGCAAAACCACGCGTGCGCATTATGCAGACGCGCTAGACGCACTCAATGTCACATTGAAGGCGTCTGTGCAGCGGGCTTCGCCTTAAGCAGTTAAGCGGGACGGTAGGTCACTGCCCCGTAAAAATGAGTGCTTTCCCTCTTGTTGTGATCGCTGGTTTAGAAACGGTCAGCAGTGGACGCATCTTCATTGATGGTCAAGAAGTAAGCAACTTGGGGCCCGCAGAACGAAACGTCAGCATGGTCTTTCAAAGCTACGCCTTGTTCCCCCACATGTCCGTCATTGACAATGTTCGATACGGATTGAAGGTCAGTGGGGTCTCTATCGTTGAAGCAACTGAGCGTGCGCATTTTGCGCTGGAAAATGTGGGACTTAAAGATTTTGACAATCGATTGCCAAGTGAGTTGTCGGGGGGGCAACAACAGCGCGTGGCCGTTGCGCGAGCATTGGTGCTTGAGCCATCGGTCTTGTTGTTTGATGAACCGCTTTCTAATTTAGATGCACGTCTGCGTCGCTCAATGCGAGACGAAATTCGCAGTTTGCAGCAGCGCTTAGGTTTGACGGTTGCATATGTCACACTCGATCAAAGCGAAGCCCTGGCAGTTAGCGACCAAATCATTGTGATGGATGGGGGCACCATAGCGCAGGCAGGTACCCCCGAAGACTTGTACGAACGCCCTGTTTCAGAATTTGTAGCGGGCTTCATGGGCGAGGCCATGTTGTTCGATGGTGTGGCCGATGCACAGGGGCGGGTAAGTGTGGGGCCACTTGTTTTTCAATCGCGGCAGAGTGTGAGGGCTGGTGCCATTACAGCGGCCATTCGACCTGAAGCTTGGGCTTTCATCCCCTTGGAGGGCGCGCACTTTACTGGCATATTGCGCAAAAAAGCTTACCTAGGCAGCACCCTTGAATTGACATTTGAAACAGTGTTGGGTTCACTCCCTGTTGTGACAGCTGATCTTTTACAAGATTGGCACATTGGTGCCTCAGTGGGTTTGTCTCTCTCGGGCCGCGGTATCTCAGTAGTAGCGCGCAATGAGTATTGACAATTTTTCAAGAGACCTTATCCCTTCAGTCTCTTTCCTCATTCACTATTCCTTAGCCCCTAAGGCGATGGCCAATTCTCGACCGTTTGCAAGCACAGCTGCGCTGGCTTTTGCGGCGTGGTTGGAAGTAGGCCAGCCTTGCATGTGTTGTTCACTGATGGCTGCCAGTGCATCTATCCAAACGGGCTCGTCGTTCATACAGGGAATGTAGTTGAAGGTTTTGCCGCCAGCGTGCAAGAAAGCTTCGCGGCCTTCCATGCTAATTTCTTCCAAAGTCTCTAGGCAGTCACCTGTAAAGCCAGGACACACCACGTCGACACTTTGGGTGCCCGCTTGCGCCATGGCAATGAGCGTTGGTTCGGTGTAGGGCTCTAACCATTTGGCTTTGCCAAATCGAGATTGGAACGTGACTTTGTATTGATCCTGGGTCAGGCCTAATTTTTCTGCCAAGAGTCGACCTGTTTTGTAGCATTCGCAATGGTAGGGATCTCCCAGCTGCAGGGTCCGTTCAGGCACACCATGAAAGCTCATGACAAGTTGTTCTGCACGGCCATGGGCTACCCAATTGTTTTGAATGCCTAAAGCCAAAGCTTGGATGTAGCCTTCGTGATCGTGATAGTGATTCACAAAGCGAAACTCTGGCAAATTGCGCGTTTTTAAGCCCCAGCGATAGACGGCGTCAAAAACGGGTGCAGTGGTTGTGGCACTGTACTGAGGGTAGGCGGTCAACATCAAAATGCGCGTAACCCCATCTTCGCGGAATGCAGTCAATTGCGATTCGATGCTGGGTTGGCCATAGGTCATGGCGTACTTCACGGCCACTTCATGGCCGTTTGATTTTAATTTTTCCGCCAAACCCAAAGCTTGTTT
>SXXD01000273.1 GCA_005789685.1 Burkholderiales bacterium | reverse complement strand
GTTGATGTGGTCAAAGGTGAAAAGCGCCGCAGGTTGCACAAAGCCTTTTTGCGCTATCACGATGCCAAGCATTGGCCCCTTTTGCGTGATGCCCTCAAGGCCATGGGCAGAGCAGACCTCATTGGCAATGGCAAACATCACTTGATTCCCACTTGGCAGCCTCTGTCAGATGATTATCAAAGTGCGCGGCGCAAAAACAGCACCCCCAGTGCTTCAGCCTCGCCCAAAAAAGGCACGATGCTCACGCAGCACACCGGTTTGCCACCTCGTAAAAAAAGTTAAGTCACTGACAAATTGGCCTCAGCCTTGAGTTCTTGGCTAAGCCTGCAAAACCTGAAGCAATTCAGTTTCTATTTCAATCTGTTCTCGGTTGTGTTGAAGCGCAGAGCCTTCAATCAGGAAGGTGTCTTCTACGCGCTCGCCCAGCGTGCTGATTTTGGCCAACTTCAGGCTGATGTTGTGTTTGGCAAGGACAGAGGCCACACTGTAGAGCAGTCCTATTTTGTCGCTGGCCGAAATGGCCAAAAGCCAACTTTGGGCTTTTTCATCTGGATGCAAAGTAATGCGAGGCGCAATGGGGAAGTTTTTAACACGCCTTGAAACGCGTCCCTTGGTTGGCGGGGGTAGGGTACCTTTTTGATTGATGGTGAGGCTCAGGCCAGATTCAACCATGGTCATGAGTTCTCTGTAATGCTCAGGAAGCAGCGAGGTCACCACTTGGAAAGTATCTAGCGCATAACCATTTTTAGCCGTGTGAATTTTGGCATCTAAAATGCTGAAGCCAGCTTGATCGAAGTAGCCACATATGCGGGCGAACAAATCTGTTTGATCTTCTGTGTAGACCAATACTTGCAGGCCTTCGCCCAAGGGTGAAATTCTTGCTCGGACAAGGCATTTCCCGTTCAGCGCCGAAACAGGCGTCGCTTCAGTTCTGGCGACATACCTTGAAAGTTGCTTTGCGTGCCATGCAATTTCACTGGCGTCGTGCCGCATGAAATAGCCCACATCCAAGGTGTCCCATAAGGCTTTTTGGCCATCGTGCGGCTCTGAGTGTCTGGCCAACTCCACCAGCGCTTCGCGTTTGCGTGATTCAATTTCGGCGTTGGCATCAGGGGCTCTGCCGCCCAGCATGCGCAAGGTGTACTTGTAAAGGTCTTCTAGAAGTTTTCCCTTCCAGGCATTCCATACTTTGGGACTTGTGCCACGAATATCTGCGACCGTTAAAAGGTACAAAGCCGTCAGTCGACGTTCGTTGCCAATACGCTTGGCAAATGCAGCAATGACGTCAGGGTCACTGAGATCTTCTTTTTGGGCCACATGACTCATGGTCAGGTGCTCGCCCACCAAAAATGCGATGAGCTTGGAGTCCTCTGAAGCTATGCTGTGTTGACGGCAAAAGCTTTTGACTTCGAGCACGCCAAGTTTGGAATGATCTCCGCCACGGCCCTTGGCAATGTCATGAAACAGAGCAGCGGTGTAAAGAATAAAAGGTTTATCCCAACCGGCGGCCAGTTGAGAGCAAAAAGGGTATTCGTGTGCGTGATCGGCAATAAAGAAGCGCCGCACGTTTCTAAGGACCATGAGGATGTGTTGGTCGACCGTGTAAACGTGAAACAGGTCGTGCTGCATTTGACCCACAATGTTTCTGAACACCCACAGGTAGCGACCCAGAACTGAGGTCTGATTCATCAAGCGCAGGGCATGTGTAATGCCTTCGCCTTCCTGAAGTATTTTTAAGAAGGTGGCCCGATTGACAGGGTCTCGCCTGAAGTTGGCATCCATCACGCCACGCACGTTGTAAAGCGCGCGAAGTGTTTTAGCCGACAGCCCTTTGACGCCCCGCGTCTGCTGATAAAGCAAAAATGTCTCTAAGATGGCATGGGGGTGTTTTTGATAGAGATCGTCTTGCGCTACTTCTAACAGGCCATTGATCTCTAAAAAATGATTGTTGAGTTTGCGCACTTCAATTCGAAGATCGCCGCGCTGAGCTTGCAAATGCGCTTCAATGTTCAAAAGCAGTATTTGATTCAATTGAGTGACTGCTTTGGCCGCCCAGTAATACTGGCGCATCAAGACTTCACTGGCTCTTTGCTTGTGCTTGCCATCGGGTGTGCTTTGCGCCTTGTAGCCAAAGGCATCTGCAAGAGCGTGTTGCAAATCAAAGACCAAGCGATCTTCTCGCCGTTTGGCCAACAAATGAAGCCTTGCACGAATGAGGCTGAGCACAGCTTCATTGCGTTTAATTTGCTTGACTTCTAAGGCCGTGGCCAAGCCTTTTGCTGCCAAATCGTCCCATGTGTGTCCCAAGCCTGCAGCTCTTGCGACCCATAAAATAATTTGAAGGTCTCTGAGGCCGCCGGGTGACTCTTTGCAATTGGGCTCTAGAGAGTAGGGCGTGTTTTCAAACTTGTTATGCCGCTGGTTGAGCTCTAGCGTTTTGGCCACAAAGAATGCGTGCGGGTCCATGGCCTCTTGGTAGCTTTGCTGAAACTGCTGGTACAAGCTAACGCTGCCAGCAAGCAGTCGACTTTCAAGCAGCGATGTTTTAACCGTGATGTCTTTTTCGGACTCGTCGATGCAATCTTTCAGAGTGCGAACACTGGAGCCGATTTCTAGACCGCTGTCCCAACAACTGCCAATGAAGGCTTCCAGCTTGGCTTTCAGGACTGGAGACTCTTCTGCAATGACATTGTCGGGCAGCAATACCAAGACGTCGACGTCTGAAGATGGGAATAACTCTCCGCGGCCATAGCCCCCTACGGCAATCAAAGCCTCGCCTTGCTCAAAACCAGCATTGCGCCAAAGTTGAACAAGCAGTTTGTCTGCGAGTTTGGCCAGACGTCCCAATGTTGGCTTAAGTCCCCGACCATTGGCAGTGCTTTTGTCGATGTGCGACCACAGGGTCTGCTTTTCTTGCCTGTACTTATCCCTCACTTCAGACAAGTCGGCCATGTTTAAACTTTGACAAAATCAGGAACAGACGGGCTTCCAGCTGAAAGTGTGAGCACTTCATAGCCGGTCTCGGTGACCAAAATGGTATGTTCCCATTGAGCGGACAAGCTTCTGTCTTTGGTGACGATGGTCCAACCATCGCCCATTTCTTTGATGTCTCGCTTGCCTGCATTGATCATGGGCTCGATGGTGAAAGTCATACCGACTTTGAGTTCATCCAAGGTACCAGGTTTTCCATAATGCAAAACTTGCGGCTCTTCGTGAAAGACGCGACCAATGCCATGACCGCAAAATTCTCGAACAATGGAAAAGCCTAAGTTCTCGGCGAACTTTTGAATGGCCCATCCTATGTCGCCTAGGTGAGCACCTGGCTTGACCTGTTCAATGCCATGCCACATGGCCTCGTAAGTAACGGCGCATAGACGTTTGGCTGCAATGGAGGCATCTCCCACAATGAACATGCGACTGGTATCACCGTGCCAACCGTCTTTGATGACGGTGATGTCGATGTTGACGATATCGCCTTTTTTGAGCACCTTATCATTGGGAATGCCATGGCAAACTTGATGGTTGATGGAGGTGCAAATGGACTTGGGGTAAGGCGAGTAGCCAGGCGGTTGGTAATTGAGGGGGGCTGGTATGGTGCCTTGAACTTGAACCATGTAATCGTGGGCCAGCTTGTCCAATTCGTTGGTTGTAACGCCTGGTTTTACAAAGGGCGTTAAATAGTCGAGTACTTCAGATGCTAGGCGGCCGGCTACGCGCATGCCGGTGGCGCCATCAGTGTCTTTAAGGGTGATTGTCATGGGCCAGATTATCCCATCCTCAGTCCAATTTTGCAGAAATGAGCACCGCCAGCGGTTAAAATAATGCTTCGTTCAATGCCCCAGTCAGCGGTATTTGAGACACTGTTTCCTCTTGCCCTCAAGGCCACACTGTGACCCTGCATTCTCTCATCTTAGAAGGCGGCAACGCCCTCAGCGATTTTCGCATCCAGCAATTGTTACCCCGGTTGCAGGCTCATTGCCCTGAAATCAGGACGCTGACAGGCCAGTATTTGCATTTGGTCGCCAGTGCTTCACCCTTGGACGCTCAGAAAAAGTCGGTTTTGTCTGAGCTTCTCACCTATGGAGAGCCTCTTAACTCAGCGCCTTCACCAAATCCTTCTGCAGCCATTCAAATTTATGTATCGCCAAGGCTTGGCACTGTGTCGCCTTGGGCATCAAAAGCCACTGACATTGCGCACAATTGTGGCTTGATGGTTCGCCGAATTGAACGCTTGCTTGTGTATTCTTTGCATTTTAAAAACGCCTCAGCGGCCAAAGCAACTTCGGCCAATACGCTTTTGAAATTGTCAGACTTGTTGCACGACAGGATGACAGAATCCATTCTTGCAAAACGGGAAGACGCGCTCGCTCTTTTTACCGAGTTGCAGGCGCAAGCTCTTGTCCATGTTGATGTTCTTGTTGGCGGCCGCGAAGCCTTGGTCAAAGCCAACCAAGAATTTGGCCTGGCATTGGCAGAAGACGAAATTGATTACCTTCTCACTTCATTCCAACAATTGGGCAGAAACCCCAGCGATGTAGAGCTGATGATGTTTGCGCAAGCCAACAGCGAGCATTGCCGACACAAAATTTTCAATGCGCAGTTCACCGTTGATGGACAAGACCAAGTACACAGTTTGTTTGGCATGATTCGCCACACCCATCAACAAAATCCACAGCACACGGTTGTGGCTTATGCCGACAACGCATCTGTCATGGCAGGTCATGAAGTCGAGCGTTTTGTGGCCAAACAGGGCGGCGTCTATCAAAAAGAAAAAGCGCTTCACCATGTGCTGATGAAGGTAGAAACTCACAACCACCCAACGGCTATTTCACCCTTCCCGGGCGCCTCCACCGGCGCTGGCGGCGAAATTCGGGATGAAGGCGCAACGGGTCGTGGCTCCAAGCCCAAGGCGGGTTTAACGGGCTTCACTGTCTCTAAATTGTGGGACAGCCCCAACGGAAAACCAGATCACATTGCCAGCGCCCTGCAAATCATGACTGAAGGTCCATTGGGCGGCGCAGCGTTCAACAATGAATTTGGTCGCCCCAATTTGTTGGGCTATTTTCGCGAATACGAGCAAGTGGTCGACGGCGTGCTTCGTGGCTACCACAAACCCATCATGATTGCGGGTGGCTTAGGGGTCATTGACGCTGTTCAAACGCAAAAAATCCAATTCCCTGCTGGCACGCTTTTGGTTCAATTGGGGGGTCCTGGCATGCTCATCGGCATGGGCGGCAGTGCGGCCAGTTCAATGGCCTCTGGCGCCAATGCTGCCAACTTAGACTTTGACTCCGTGCAACGCGGCAATCCTGAAATTGAAAGACGGGCGCAGGAAGTCATTAACCATTGTTGGGTCATGGGCCATGACAATCCTATTTTGGCCATTCACGATGTGGGCGCGGGCGGTTTGTCCAATGCGTTTCCAGAATTGACAAACGATGCAGGTCGAGGCGCACGTTTTGATTTGCGTGCTGTACCCTTAGAGGCGTCTGGCCTTTCACCCAAAGAGATCTGGTCCAATGAAAGTCAAGAGCGTTATGTCTTGGCCATTGCGCCTGCATCACTTGATTTGTTCAAGTCCTTTTGCCTGAGAGAGCGTTGCCCGTTTGCGGTTGTTGGTGTTGCCACTGATGAGCGTCAATTGGTTTTGACAGATGACCTCGCTGCTGATGAAGTCTTGAAACATCCCGTGAACATGCCGATCAATGTGTTGCTGGGCAAACCTCCGAAAATGCACCGCGATGTCATTTCAGTACAGCGCAACACCACGGCTTTGAATCTCACCGGCGTGAGTTTGCAAGAGGCTGTCTTGAATGTGCTCAGTCATCCAACGGTTGCTTCCAAACGCTTTCTCATCACCATTGGCGATCGCACTGTGGGCGGTTTAACCCACCGAGATCAAATGGTGGGGCCTTGGCAAGTGCCCGTGGCCGATTGCGCTGTGACCTTGGCTGACTATCAAGGCTTCAAAGGTGAGGCCATGAGCATGGGCGAACGCACGCCTTTGGCCAGCGTTAATTCGGCGGCATCGGGTCGCATGGCGGTGGCTGAGGCTATCACCAATTTGCTGGCAGCCCCCATTGAACTTGATCGCGTCAAACTCAGTGCCAACTGGATGGCTGCATGTGGCGAGCCGGGAGAAGATGCGGCACTTTATGAAACCGTGAAAGCCGTAGGCCTCGAATTGTGTCCTGCCTTGGGTATTTCCATTCCAGTGGGCAAAGACAGTTTGTCGATGAAAACACAATGGTCAAAAGCGGGTGTGTCGCACAAAGTCACTTCGCCAGTGAGTTTGATCGTGAGTGCTTTTGCCAGCTTGCAAGATGTGCGCGGTACCTTGACGCCGCAATTAAATGCCAGCATCACAGACACCTCCTTGATTTTGATTGACCTCGGCCAAGGACAAAGCCGCATGGGTGGTAGTATTTTGGGTCAAGTTCTGAACCAATCAAGCGATCGGGTGCCCGATCTGGACGCACCTGAAAACTTGGTGAATTTGGTCAAGGTCATTAACTTGCTCCGATCACAAGGCAAAATTTTGGCCTACCACGATCGCAGCGATGGGGGCTTGCTAAGCACCGTGGCAGAAATGTGTTTTGCAGGTCAAGTAGGCGTCGCCCTCAATCTGGACATGTTGGTTACAGAAGGCGATGGAATTTCTGACAGTCGCGCTGAATATGGCGATGCCAAAAATTGGGCGCAACAAGTCAGTGCGCGAAGAGAAGAGTTGACGCTCAAAGCCTTGTTCAATGAAGAGTTGGGTGTGGTCATTCAAATTGCAACTCAAGACCGTACAGAGGTGATGCAGGTATTGCGGGAGCACAGTCTCTCAAAGCACAGTCATGTTGTCGGCAAAACTCGGCCTGCCCACTCAGCCATTGACAAAGGTGTGGGTGCTTTGAGTATTTGGCGCGATGCCAAAGAAGTTTTCACTGCCAAGATAGAAGACTTGCACCAAGTGTGGGACAGCGTCAGTTGGAAAATTTGCCAGCAACGCGATAACGCTGTTTGTGCCGATATGGAGCATGCAGGTGTTGGCAAATTGAACACTCCGGGCTTGCATGTTTCGCTCAGTTTTAAGCCGGAAGACAATGTGGCAGCACCTTGGCTTAATTTGGCCAAACCTCGCGTTGCCATTTTGCGGGAACAGGGTGTCAACTCTCATGTTGAGATGGCCTATGCTTTTACGCAAGCAGGATTCGAAGCGCATGACGTTCACATGACTGACTTGCAAACAGGCCGTG
>SXXD01000062.1 GCA_005789685.1 Burkholderiales bacterium | reverse complement strand
GGGTCTTGTGTAGCAACGCCCACTGGGCAAGTATTCAGGTGGCATTTGCGCATCATGATGCAGCCTTCCACCACCAGCGGTGCAGTGGCGAAACCAAATTCGTCTGCGCCGAGCAAGGCGCCAACGGCAACGTCGCGACCTGTTTTCATTTGACCGTCAGCTTGCACACGAATGCGGCCGCGCAAACGGTTGAGCACCAGGGTTTGCTGCGTTTCAGCCAGACCAATTTCCCAAGGGCTGCCAGCATGTTTAATGGAAGACCAAGGCGATGCGCCAGTACCGCCATCGTGACCGGCAATCACCACGTGATCGCTCTTGCACTTGGCCACGCCTGCGGCAATGGTGCCTACGCCAATTTCAGACACCAGCTTCACGCTGATGTCGCTGTGCGGCGCCACGTTTTTCAAGTCGTGAATGAGCTGGGCCAAATCTTCAATGGAGTAGATGTCGTGGTGGGGTGGTGGAGAAATCAAACCCACGCCTGGCACAGAGTGACGCAGCTTGCCGATGTAGTCGGACACTTTGCCGCCTGGCAATTGCCCGCCTTCACCTGGCTTGGCACCTTGCGCCATCTTGATCTGAATTTGATCGGCACTGTGCAAATATTCGGCGGTGACACCAAAGCGGCCTGAAGCCACTTGCTTGATTTTGGAGCGGAGTGAATCGCCAGCCTCGAGTGGCATGTCAACTTCAACTTCTTTGGCGCCAATGACGCTCTTCAAAGTCTCGCCCTTTTTGATCGGGATGCCCTTCAGTTCATTGCGATATCGCGCAGAGTCTTCACCGCCTTCACCGGTGTTGCTCTTGCCGCCAATGCGGTTCATGGCCACAGCCAATGTAGCGTGTGCTTCAGTTGAGATGGAGCCCAAAGACATGGCGCCAGTCGCAAAGCGCTTGACGATTTCGCTGGCGGGTTCTACTTCATCAATAGGAATAGCTTTAGCAGGATCGATCTTGAATTCGAACAAACCGCGCAGTGTCATTTGACGCTTTGTTTGGTCGTTGATAATTTGTGCGTATTCTTTGTACGTGGTCCAGTTGTTGGCACGGGTGCTGTGCTGCAACTTGGCAATGGCATCGGGGGTCCACATGTGCTCTTCACCGCGGGCACGCCATGCGTATTCACCCCCGGCATCGAGCATGGAGGACAACACAGGATCATTGCCAAATGCTGCTTTGTGCATGCGCAAAGTTTCTTCAGCAATTTCAAAAATGCCGATGCCTTGAACACGGGTGGGCGTGCCGGTGAAGTACTTGTTCACAGTTTCTGTGTTGATACCGATGGCTTCAAACAACTGCGCACCGCAATAAGACATGTAGGTGCTCACGCCCATCTTAGACATGATTTTGGACAGGCCTTTGCCCACCGCCTTCACATAGTTGTAGATGGCTTTGTCGGCCGACAAATCACCAGGCAACTCTTTATGCAAAGCCTGCAATGTTTCCATGGCCAGGTAGGGGTGAACAGCTTCTGCGCCATAACCCGCCAACACCGCGAAGTGATGCACTTCGCGGGCGGTACCGGTTTCCACCACCAAGCCGGCGGTGGTGCGCAAACCTTCGCGCACCAAATGCTGGTGAATGGCCGACAGCGCCAGCAAAGCGGGAATGGCCACTTGGGTGGGCGATACACCGCGGTCGCTGATGATCAAAATATTATGGCCACCTTTGATGGCGTCCACCGCTTCAGCGCAAAGTGATGCCAACTTGGCTTCGACACCTTCGCTGCCCCAAGCTGCAGGGTAAGTGATGTCCAAGGTGGCACTCTTGAACTTGCCATGTGTGGACTGCGAAATGTTGCGCAACTTGGCCATGTCTGAAAAGTCGAGTACAGGCTGGCTCACTTCCAAGCGCATCGGTGGGTTGACTTGGTTGATGTCAAGCAAGTTGGGCTTGGGACCAATGAAGGACACCAATGACATCACGATGGCTTCACGAATGGGGTCGATGGGCGGGTTGGTGACCTGCGCAAACAACTGCTTGAAGTAGTTGTACAGCGGTTTATTTTTGTCTGACAAAACAGCCAAGGGGCTGTCATTGCCCATGGAGCCCAAAGCTTCTTCACCGGCTTGCGCCATGGGGGCTAACAAGAACTTGATGTCTTCTTGGGTGGTGCCAAAGGCTTGCTGCAAGTCGAGCAATGTTTCGTTGGAAGCAGGCGCTGTGGCTGTGGACTCTTTCACGTCATCCAATTTGATGCGCAAGTTTTCAATCCACTGCTTGTAGGGCTTGCTGCTGGCCAGGTTTGACTTCAGTTCTTCGTCGTCAATCATGCGACCTTGCTCCAAATCGATCAGGAACATCTTACCGGGCTGCAAGCGCCACTTGCGAACAATTTTGCTTTCGGGAATAGGCAACACGCCAGTCTCAGAACCCATGATGACCATGTCGTCATCGGTGATGCAATAGCGTGAAGGACGCAAACCATTGCGGTCCAAAGTGGCGCCAATTTGGCGGCCGTCGGTGAACACAATAGAGGCTGGGCCATCCCATGGCTCAAGCATGGCGGCGTGGTATTCATAAAACGCTTTGCGTCGCTCATCCATGGTGTTGTGGTTTTCCCATGGCTCGGGAATCATCATCATCACGGCTTGGCTAATGGGGTAGCCGGCCATGGTGAGCAACTCTAAACAGTTGTCAAAGGTGGCTGTGTCGGATTGGCCTGCAAAGCTAATGGGGTAAAGTTTTTGCAAGTCCTCGCCAAGTACCGGCGAGGACATCACGCCTTCACGTGCCTTCATCCAGTTATAGTTGCCCTTGACGGTGTTGATCTCACCGTTGTGCGCTACATAGCGGTAAGGGTGAGCCAAGGGCCACTCTGGGAAAGTGTTGGTGGAGAAACGTTGGTGCACCAAGCCGAGTGCAGACACACAACGCTCATCTTGCAAGTCAAGGTAGTAGGTGCCCACTTGATCGGCCAAAAGCAAGCCTTTGTAAACCACTGTGCGGCTGGACATGCTGGGAATGTAGTACTCGTTGCTGTGTTTCAAGTGCAGATTTTGAATGGCAGCACTGGCAGTCTTGCGAATGACGTAGAGCTTGCGCTCCAACGCATCTTGCACAATCACATCGGCACCACGTCCAATGAAAATCTGCTTGAGCACAGGTTCTTTCTCGCGCACAGTGGGCGACATGGGCATGTCGCGGTTCACTGGCACATCGCGCCAGCCCAACAACACCTGACCTTCGGCTTTGACAGCGCGCTCAAGTTCTTGTTCGCAAGCCATGCGGGAGGCATGTTCCTTCGGCAAAAACACCATACCCACGCCGTACTCACCTTGCGAAGGCAATGTCACACCTTGCCTGGCCATCTCTTCACGGTAGAGCGCATCAGGCAACTGAATCAAGATGCCTGCGCCATCGCCCATCAACTTGTCTGCACCCACCGCACCCCGATGGTCCAAGTTTTCAAGAATCTTCAATGCTTGCGTGACGATGGCATGCGTTTTAGCGCCTTTGATATGGGCTACAAAGCCCACACCACAAGCGTCGTGTTCTTGAGAAGGGTCATAGAGACCGGTCTGTTGCAAAGCTAATTTTTCGGCAGCCGAAGTCATGGCGCACTCCTAGAGATATTTCGGGGGAATGTGAGCATATTGCATCGCACCAAAAATGCCAAGAAAATTAATTGGGGTCAGATCAACATTAATTTGATCTATTTTGAAAAAACAATTAATTGGGGACAGATCAAAATAGACTTAAAAATAATTATTAAGTATCTAATTTTGACTAAAATTCAGAGCTTTTTGAATGGCCTGCCAGCTTTTTGCGGCAGGATTTGACGTTGGGTGCTCTTTTCCAATGACGTTAAAAAGTCAGGGCGCCCCACCACGCGCCCCTTCAGAGCCGACTCGGTCAGGGCTTTTTGAATGGCCGCAGACAAACCTCCGGCCACAAATTCGGCGTATGCCGCCTCCCTGGCAAAGGGCGTATTGCCCAAGCCCCAATAAAGTGC
>SXXD01000272.1 GCA_005789685.1 Burkholderiales bacterium | reverse complement strand
TATTTTTTGAGTTTGTGTGGCAATGGCCGCCATCAAAATTTCGGGCGCAGTGCCCACAATGCTGGGATGTGCGTGATGCTCACTCACCCAAAAACGCGCATAGCCCAAACGTTCGGCCTCAATAGCCAGAGCCACCGTTTGCCGGATGGACTCATCTTGCCCTCGGCCAGCCATGGCAACCGATTGGTCCAGTACAGACAGTTTCAGGCCCATGTGTGAATCTCTAACATCATCAAAAAATAATTCATCAAGCCTTGGCCATTTCTGCTTCTTGCAATGCGCGCCACATCACTTTACCACTGCCACTTTTGGGCAATACCTCTATGAACTCCACCACACGCGGCACTTTGTAAACCGCCATGGTGTCTCTGCACCAGTCAATGATGTCTTGCTCACTGACTTGGCCTATGTGCGTGCTGCGCAACACCACCACGGCCTTGACTGATTCTCCGCGGTAAGCGTCTTTGGTAGAAATGATGCAGGCCTCTTGAATGGCGGGATGTTTGAACATCAGCGCTTCTACTTCAGCCGGCCAAACTTTGAAGCCACTTGCATTGATCATGCGCTTGAGTCTGTCGGTCATGAAGAAGTAGCCTTCTTCATCGATGCGGCCCATGTCGCCGGATCGGAAGAAAGATTTGCCATCTCGCTCAAAGAAGGCACTGGCAGTGGCTTCAGGCCGCTTCCAATAGCCTTTGAAAATTTGCGGTCCCGCCATGACAATTTCGCCAGACTCACCTTGAGGCAACTCTTTCAAAGTTTCTGGGTCTACCACGCGCGCATCCACACTCATGAAAGGAATTCCCAAGCATTGTTTTTTGGGCGCATCGGGCGGATTAGAGTGCGAAGGCGCAGCAGTTTCTGTCAAGCCATAGCCTTCAATGTAGCGAAGACCAAATTGATCTAGCAGTCTTTGTGCTACAGCCTCAGGCATGGCGGCTCCACCGCCACCAATGTTTTGCAAACTGGTTAAATCAAATTGCGCCATATTGGCACTGCCCAACAAATCGATGACCATGGTGGGAATATTGGTCCAGTGCGTCACCTTCCATTTGGAAATGAGACGGCCCGCCAAATCTCTGTCCCAACGAGGCATCAAAATGAGCGTAGCTCCCATGAAAATGGTGGCATGCATCACACTGACCATGCCAGTGATGTGAAACATCGGCACCACACACAAGCATTTGTTTTCAGGCGTGCCATTGGCCCACAAGCCGCTTGACATGGCGTTGTGCATGATGGTTCCGTGCGTGTGCATACAACCTTTTGGCAGCCCCGTGGTACCGCTGGTGTAAGGCAGCACCGCTAAATCTTCTGATTGCGCAGTGACAGGGCCCAGTTCTACTTCGCCTTGTAAAGCAGACACCCATGCATGCACTTGCCCGTCTTCAAGCAAAGGCAAGGCATGCACTGTCTTTAACCAGACGCTCCAAGTTTCAGGCAATTCTTCGGGGCCGATGTTGGCAGCATCAAACGCATCTGTGAATTGAGTGACCAACAAATGCTGGAGTCGCTCTTTTTTTTCTAAGGCATTGCTTGCAGCTGCCAACTCTGGTGCCAGGTCTGCCGTGGTCACAGCCACCTTGGTATCAGGGTCCAAGATGTAGTGTTTCAATTCTTCGGTGCGGTTCATTGGGTTGACTGGCACCACCACAGCATCCAGACGCAAGATTGCAAAATGCGTCATAACCAACTGAGGACAATTTTGCATGTCCAACACCACGCGATCGCCTTTTTGCACGCCCATCTTGCGCAACGCTGAAGCAATTTTTTCTGCTTCAAATTGCAACTCTGAATAAGTCCAAGTTTTGCCCATGAACACCAAGGCCACTTTTTGGGGATAGCGCAACGCACTGATTTGCAAATTCATCCACAAAGACGTTTGCGGTGCTGTCAATTGGTAAGGCAGTCTTTTGGGCCAAAAAGCATAGTGAGCGGGCATTCAATGAGTCTCCAACAGAATACGAATAAGGTCAGTGAATTGTTTTTTTAAGGCGTGGTGCATTTTGCACAAGAGATCCTAATCGGGTATGAAGAGAAGGAACATCCCCAGAGTCCCTAAGGAGACGACATATTTAGCGCCTGATGGCGGGTCAAATGAAAGTCAATGTATGCGTTTGCAAGTTGGCATGCCATGAATTCACGCTAAATTGAAGTTTTTCAAACAAGACATGCATGGCCTCTCTATCCACCCCCGCTTGCTGCGGCACCAGCAAAGCCGCTGAACTTCTTCAGCTGTCGGTCGGCACGGTTCAAAGCTTGGCTGACAAAAAAATCCTTCACGCATGGATCACCCAAGGGGGTCACCGGCGCATTTCGCTCGAATCCATTCAAAATTATCAGTTGCAGCAGCAAAAATTACCCGCACTCGAGCGGCTCATGAGCGAACGGCTCAAAGTCATGGTGGTCGATGACGACGCAGTCTCAAGGCATCTCTTGCAAGACACTTGCCTCTCAGCGCACCCGCATGTCGACTGCTGCGCCATGGCTTCAGCCATTGAAGCACTGCTTCATTTGCCTGTATTCAGGCCTCACATCATGCTCATCGACCTGCTCATGCCCAAGGTTGATGGCTGGGAACTGATCAAGCGGCTTCAACAAAATGAAGACTTTTCAAAACTGCAAATCATCACCCTTTCTGCCCTCAGCCTGGCGGAGCTAAAAGACCGCGGTGGGCCGCCCATAGGCTCGCGCTTCATTGCCAAACCGGTTGATTTGGGTTGGCTGCGGGGGTATTTGGTGGGCTTGCTTGCACCGCAAGCTTGGGCTTAGGTGGACAGCTTTCACTTTCCGCCTTATCATTACAAAATCTAATAAAGTAAGGAATGAAAATGCCCCATTCAACCCTCACAAGCAAAGGCCAAACCACCATACCGCAAGAAATACGTGAAGCTGTGGGGCTTCAAACTGGCGCAAAACTCAACTGGAGCGTCACACCCGATGGTGTGCTCATTGTCAGAGCCAAGACGCAATCCATTGAGTCCCTGGCTGGCTCGCTCAAGACTCAAGATGGCAAAAAAATAAGCATTCAAGACATGAATCCATGGAAATAAAAAATCCATGGCGGCCATCGACACCAACATCCTCGTCAGATTCCTCATTCAAGACGATGAGCAACAAGGACATCAAGCGCGAAGACTCATTCAACATGTTTTGGCGCAAGGGGAGACTTTATTCATTCCTGTCACCGTCATCTTGGAATTGGAATGGGTTTTGCGTTCTAATTTTTTGTTCAGCAAATCTCAAGTTGTCGAACTGATTTCCAACTTGCTTTCCACCAAAGAGTTGGAATTCGAATCAGAACCCTCTGTTGAAATAGCGCTTGAACTGTTTAGAAACTATGCAGCAGATTTCGCCGATTGTTTGCACATCGCATTGGCGCATTGGGCTGGTCATTCACCGCTTTGGACGTTTGACAAAACAGCAGCCAAAGTCGTGGGTGCAAAATTATTGACATAAACCATATTAAGTACTAAATTTAGACCCAACAAAGAACTGAGTCAGACATGCAATCCATCTCCAACATCAAATCCATTTCATATCTCAAGAGCCATGCTGCGCAAATTGCAGAAGATCTAGAAATGAATGGTCAGCCTTTTGTCATTACTCAAAATGGCGAAGCCAGCATGGTCATTCAAGCGGTTCAGCAGTTTCAAGAAAAAGAAGCACTCATTGCTGCCTTGAAAATCATGGCCCTAGGCGAAAAAGATCGAACAGCTGGAAAAGGCATCTCAGCCTCAGCATCACGTGTACAACTTAAGGCAGCGCGCCAAAGCCGCAAATAATGGCCATCATTATTCTTCCCGATTCACAAGCTCAACTTCTCGCATTGCAAGAATACATGCTCAACAATTGGAGCGAAGATGCATGGCTCAAAGCAGAAGATGAAATATTTGAAAAACTTGAAAAGGTCGACATAGGCCAATTCACTGGAATAGTGGTTCAAGAACTGGCCACAGTCGGTATTTTGGACTACCGAAACGTTTACACCTCGCACCACAAACTGGTCTATAGAAGCTTAGGAAAAGATACCTACGTGTACCTGATTGCCGGACACCGACAGGATTACCCATCACTGCTGTCTGCATGCCTGTTAACAAGGTAGCTCATCATTCAAAGCACCAACGAAAAACGCGCCCGAAGGCGCGTTTTTACTTGCTTTTGGCGGAGTGGACGGGACTCTCCGTCACGATATAAATTAGTTATATATTACGTGAATAAAG
>SXXD01000061.1 GCA_005789685.1 Burkholderiales bacterium | reverse complement strand
CTGATTTGTCAGAGAAGGCCATTCAAATGCACGTGGCTGAGCCCTTGGGCCTCAGCACCATGGAAGCCGCTGAAGCCATTTTGACTGTGGCCAATGCCAAGATGGCAGGTGCAGTGCGCGTGGTGTCTATCGAAAAAGGACACGACCCACGCCAGTTTGCCTACATGCCATTTGGTGGTGGCGGCGGCTTGCATGTGTGCGCCATGATGCGCGAAGTGGGTGTGTCTACTGGTATCGTGCCACGTTATCCCGGTGTCACATCGGCTTTAGGTTGTGTCATGGCCGACATGCGCCATGACGCGGTACAAACCTTGAACCAAGCTTTGAGCGATGTGAATTTCAAAGATGTGGTAGCGCGCATCGACAAGTTGGCCGAAGCCTGCCAAACTCGCCTAGATTCTGCGGGAGTGCGCTTTGTGGCTGTGGATGAAAGCATAGCATTGGACATGTTGTTCACGGGTCAAACGCACACGCTTCAAGTCAATGTTCAGCGAGTTCAGTTAAGTGCAGAGGGTTTGCGATCAGCCTTTACCGATGCTTATCAACATGCGTTTGGTCGTGTGTTGGAAGGCCCCGTGATTCGCGTTATGAATTTGCGCTATGCGCGCATTGGCCGCAGACCAAAATTTGATTTGTCAGTATTGGCCCCCATTGGCGCTGGCAGCACGCAGCCCTTGGGTGTACAGCGCGTGTACCACCAGGGTCAGTGGTGGGATGCTCAGCGCTATGCGCGTTTGGATTTGCCGGTGGGCGCTCAGGTGCAAGGCCCAGCCATCTTGGAGCAAGCCGACACCACCGTGTGGTTGGAGCCTGGCTTTGTAGCCAAAGTAGATGCCATGGGCAATCTGTTGGTCACCGCACAGCCTTGATGCCCCCCATTCAATTGGATTGAAGAAAGTTCTGTCATGACCCAGCATTCAAAGTTCGCAGCAGCAAGCACCGCCTTGATCATTGTGGATTTGCAAAATGATTTCTTGTCGCCGCAAGGTGCTTATGCGCGTGGCAAAACCGTCAGTGCAGATGCTTTGTTGTTGCCTGCACGCGTTGCGCCAGTGGCTCAAACTTTGAAGGCGCAAGGTGGCTATGTTGCAGCCACCCAATTTACTTTGTGGCCAGATGCCAAAGGGGAACCGATGGTGTCACCGCAACTTCTAGCGAAGCGACCTTTTTTGCGCAAAGGCGATTTTGCGCCTGGCAGTGTGGGCCAAGACAATGTACCTGAGCTCAAAGACAGCGTGGATTTGGTGGTGTGCAAGGTCGCGTACTCTGCGTTTTTCAATACCCAACTCGATTGGGTGCTGCGCAAAGCCGGTATTGAAACAGTGGTGATTTGCGGTATTGTGACCAATGGCGGTGTGGCCAGCACAGCGCGCGATGCGCACGTGCGTGACTACAGCGTTGTGGTTTTAAGCGATGGTTGCGCGGCATTTAGCAATGCACTGCACCAGGCTTCACTGGCAGACTTGGCTTCGATTGGCCAGGTTATGACCTGCGATGCATTCGTCAACAGTTTGGTATGAGCAGCTTGGTAGAGCATATTCACACACCCGTTGCCATTGTGGGTGCTGGCGCCTGCGGTTTGACTGCGGCACTGGCATTGCATCGATTGGGCATTGAATGCGTGGTGTTAGAGCGCGATGCGGTGCCTGCTGGCTCCACCGCTTTGTCCTCTGGTTTTGTGCCAGCGCCTTGTACCCGTGTGCAACAAGCTGCGAAGGTGAATGACAGCACCGATTTGTTTGCGCAAGACATTCAACACAAAGCGCACGGCCAAGCCGCACCTGCTTTGGTCAAAGCCTACAGCGAAGCGATTGGCCCCGCGATGGATGCTTTGCAAGAGCATCACCACATTGCCTGGCAATTGCTAGATCAGTTTTTGTACCCAGGTCACAGCGTGCATCGCATGCATGCCGTGCCCGAGAAAACAGGCGAAGGATTGATGAGCCGACTGCGAGCCGCTGCCGATACAGCGGGCGTGGTGGTCTTAACTCAAGCCCAAGTTACTGCTCTGAATGCCGATGGCAGTGGCGCTGTTCAAAGTCTGACCTATGCTCAACCTGACGGCTCTTCAAGCCAATTGTCTTGCGAGGCCGTGATTTTGGCGTGCAATGGTTTTGGCGGTAACGCCGACATGGTTCAACAACACTTGCCCGCCATGAAAGATGCACAGTATGCAGGTCATGTGGGCAACGATGGCAGTGCCATTGCTTGGGGATTGCAATTGGGTGCCGAGTTGGCCGATATGGGTGCCTACCAAGGTCATGGTTCGTGGGCTATTCCTCAAGGCAGCCTTATTTCTTGGGCGCTCATGATGGAAGGCGGTATTCAAATCAACAGGTTTGGAGCTCGTTTTCACGACGAAACACAAGGGTATTCGGAAGCTGCCGTTCAAGTGTTGAATCAGCCCGATGGTGTAGCTTGGACTGTTTTTGATAATCAGTTGCTGCAATTTGCACAAGACTTTCCAGACTTTGTTGCAGCGCAAGCTGCAGGTGCCGTGAAGTCAGCAGCTAACGCAGAATCGCTCTCAGCCATCGTGGGGTGCCCAGCCATTGCATTGGACAAAACCATGGCCGATGTCAATCAGTTGGCAGAAGCAAATGCACTAGAAAAGTCAGACGCAAAAGACCGTTGGGGCCGATCCTTTAAGCGACGACTCGAAGCGCCCTTTCATGCCATCAAAGTCACGGGTGCCTTGTTTCACACGCAAGGTGGCTTGAACATCAATGCGCAATGCCAAGTGCTTCAACCCAATGGCAAAACCTTGCCCAACTTGTACGCCGCAGGGGGGGCCGCACGAGGTGTTTCAGGTGCAGAGGTTTGGGGTTATTTGTCAGGTAATGGGTTGCTCAGTGCTATTGCCGGCGGTCACATTGCGGCGCATGCAGTCGCTCAAAAAATACGGGAGAACACGTGATGACATTGAAAGCCTCCGGTCCAGACGCAGAAATCAACGCGAGTTCTTTGGTTCAGCGTTTACAGCAACCCAAAGCATTGTTGGCACCAGGTGTCTACGATGCACTCAGTGCACTCTTTGCCGAACAAGCAGGGTTTGAAGCCTTGTATCTATCGGGGGCCTCGATTGCCTATTCGCGTTTGGGTCGCTCTGACATTGGCCTCACCACGCCCACAGAAGTGGCGCAAACCTTGGCGCATATCACTGACCGTGTTGCACTGCCCGTGATTGTGGATGCTGATACGGGCTTTGGCAATGCACTCAACACGCAACGTACCGTGCGCGATTTTGAGCGTGCAGGCGCTGCCATGATTCAAATTGAAGATCAAATATTTCCCAAGCGCTGCGGTCATTTGGATGGCAAAGGTGTGGTGCCTGTGGCAGAGATGCAAGGTAAATTGAAAGCCGCATTGGATGTACGTCACAGCAGCAACACCCTCATTTTGGCGCGCACCGATGCGTTGGCAGTAGAAGGTTTTCAGTCTGCTTTAGACCGTGCCGAAGCTTACTTGGCCTGTGGCGTCGATGCCTTGTTCATTGAAGCACTGCGTACACCCGAGCAAATGCAGCAAGCCTGCGCACAATTTGCGCACCGCATTCCTTTGTTGGCCAACATGGTGGAGGGCGGTCAAACGCCCATTCAAAGTGCCACTGAATTAGGCGAGCGTGGATTTAGAATTGTGATTTTTCCAGGTGGCACAGCACGCGCAGTGGCTCACACCTTGCAGGGCTACTATGGCAGCTTGAAGGCGCACCAAACCACCACACCTTGGCGCGACCAAATGCTTAATTTTGATGATCTGAATCAACTGATTGGAACCCCTGAGCTATTGGCCCTCGGAAAAAAGTACGATGGCAAATGAAAGGCTGATCAATACGCCTTCACGACCTCGCATACTCGCGTGTTAAGGATAACCGCTGGGATTTTGAGATTGCCAGCGCCAAGTATCTTGGCACATGTCATCGATAGATTTTTTGGCTTGCCAATTTAAAGTGCTTTGAGCGCGCTGAGGGTCTGCCCAATAAGCAGCAACATCGCCAGCGCGACGGGGAGAAAGTACAAAGGGCAAATCTCGGCCACACGCTTTGCTGAATGCTCGCTGCATTTGCAGCACACTGATGCCTTGTCCACTGCCTAAATTAAACACATGGTGACCGCTGCGACCATGGGCGTAGGACAAAGCTGCAATGTGACCACTGGCTAGGTCGGTCACGTGAATATAGTCACGAACCCCCGTACCGTCAGGCGTTGGGTAATCGTTGCCAAACACTTGCAGGGCTTCTCTTCTGCCCACGGCAACTTGCGCAAGAAAGGGCATGAGGTTGTTGGGAATACCCTGTGGATCTTCCCCTATCAAGCCGCTTGGATGAGCACCCACCGGGTTGAAGTACCGGAGAGATGTCATTGACCAAGCTGTGTCTGAAATCGACGCATCGGCCATGATCTGATCGACCATCAGTTTGCTTTGACCATAAGGATTGGTGGGCGATGTAGGCACATGTTCACTCCAAGGTGGCTCAGAAGAGTCGCCATACACTGTGGCCGAAGAACTGAACACCAAGGTTTTGACATGGCACTGCTTCATGGCCTTCATGAGCACTAAGCTGCCATGCACATTGTTGTCGTAGTACTTCAAGGGCATGCTGACCGATTCACCTACTGCTTTCAAGCCGGCGAAATGTATGACGGCCTCAATGGCATGCTCTGTTAAAACCTTTTGAAGTAAACCAGCATCGCGCACGTCGCCTTCTATAAAAGCAGGGCGAGTGCCCGTAATTTGGTGAATACGATCTAGAACACTGATTTTGGAATTGACCAATGAATCAATGATGACAGGCTGCCAGCCTTTTTCGATCAACTGCACACATGTGTGGCTGCCGATATAGCCGGTACCACCTGTCACCAATATCCTCATGAATTAGTTCCAGGAAACCGATGCCATGTCGTTGGCAAAAATGGGT
>SXXD01000060.1 GCA_005789685.1 Burkholderiales bacterium | reverse complement strand
GAAATCGACGGTTCGATTCTTGCCGCCCCAGGAAGTGGAAGACACCGGCCCATAAGCTACGCCCGACACACGCATGGGCTGGCTCAAACCTTCAACGGTGGTGTCTGAATCCTTCACCGAGGCATCGCGCAAAAACACCCGCCCCAACTCAAAGACACGCACGCGATCGGCTTTGCGATCAAGGTTGAACTTCACCGCTTGCAACAAGGAGCCCAGCAGGCTGGTGCGCATCACACTCATTTGGCTGGCAATGGGGTTGAGCAATTTGAGCGGGTTGGGGTTGCCCGCCAGTTCATGCTCCCAGCGCTCTTCCACAAAACTGAAGTTGATGGTCTCTTGGTAACCAAGCGCTGCCAAACTGCGACGCACTGCAAACGGGCCCCGCACACTTTCTTTGCGAATTTTGGCCGTGATGGGGGCCAAGGGTGGCGTGGTGGGAAGCTGGGTGTAGCCCACCATGCGTGCAACTTCTTCAATGAGGTCTTCTTCAATTTCCAAATCGAAGCGCCAGCTGGGAGGATTGACCGTGATCAAGCCTTCTGTTTCTGAAACTTCAAAACCCAAGCCACGCAGTGCATCGGCACATTGCTTCTGGCTCAAGGTCATGCCGATGACTTTGTTGGCACGCGCCACGCGCAATGTGACGGGCTTGCGAACGGGCATGTTCAACTTTTGATCATCGACAGGGCCAATTTGCGTTGCGGGTGTACCGCAAATATCAATGACCAATTGGGTCACGCGCTCAATGTGTTCAACCGTGCTTTCAGGGTCGACACCGCGCTCAAAGCGATGGCCCGCGTCGGTTGAAAAGTTATAACGGCGTGACCGGCCTGCAATGGCTTTCGGCCACCAGTAGGCGGCTTCAATGTAAATGTTTTGCGTGTCATCAGACACCGCAGTGGCATCGCCACCCATGATGCCTGCCAAGGACTCTACTTGAGCGTCGTCTGCAATCACACCCACTTTGTCGTCTACCGTCACGGTGCTGCCATTGAGCAGCTTGAGTGATTCATCGGCGCGGCCCCAGCGAACCTGCAAACCGCCATGAATTTTGTTGAGGTCAAAAATGTGGGAAGGCCGCCCAAGCTCAAACATCACGTAGTTAGAAATGTCCACCAGGGGGCTCACACTGCGTTGACCACAGCGCGCCAAACGGTCCACCATCCATGCGGGCGTTTGGGCTTTGGGATTGACACCCTTCACCACCCTGCCGCTGAATCGGCCACACAAGTCAGTGGCATGCACGGCCACCGGCAATGTCTCTTGAACTTGTGCCGCGAGTGATTTGAATTCAGGTGCTTTCAAGGGCGTACCCGTTAATGCAGAAACTTCTCGGGCAATGCCGTAGACACTCAAGCAATGTGCCAAGTTAGGCGTGAGTTTGAGTGTGAAAAGCGTATCGTCGAGCTTCAAGTAAGTGCGAATGCTTTCGCCCAGGGGGGCATCGGCAGGCAACTCTAGCAAGCCGCCATGATCGTCTGCAATTTTGAGTTCTTTGGCTGAGCACAACATGCCCTGGCTTTCGACACCGCGCAGTTTGCCCACCTTAATTTGGAAGGGTTGACCATCTTCACCGGGGGGCAACTCTGCGCCCACCATGGCGCAAGGGATGCGAATGCCCACACGCGCATTGGGTGCGCCGCAAACAATGTTGAGCAAGGTGGGTTGACCCACATCGACTTGACACACGCGCAAGCGGTCTGCATTGGGATGCTGCTCTGCACTTTTAATTTCACCAACAACCACGCTAGAAAACGGTGGTGCTACAGGCTGAAGTTCTTCAACCTCCAAGCCCGCCATGGTGAGGGTTTCGGCGAGTTGTTCGGTAGTGAGGGCTGGGTTGCAAAACTCACGCAGCCAAGATTCAGGAAATTGCATGGTCTTTTAGGATTGAAATTGACTCAAGAAGCGAACGTCGCCATCGAAGAACAAGCGCAAATCATTGACGCTATATCGGAGCATGGTGAGACGGTCGGGGCCCATGCCAAAGGCAAAGCCAATGAATTTTTCTGGGTCAAGGCCCATGTTGCGAACCACATTAGGGTGCACTTGGCCAGAGCCGGCCACTTCTAACCATCGACCGGCCAAGGGACCGGTTTGGAATTGAATGTCAATTTCTGCGCTGGGTTCTGTGAACGGAAAGAAGCTGGGGCGGAAGCGCAGAACCAAGTCGTCGCTTTCAAAAAACGTGCGGCAAAAATCGGTGAACACCACTTTCAAATCTTTGAAGCTGACGTTCTCGCCAATCCACAAGCCTTCGCACTGGTGAAACATGGGGGAGTGCGTGGCATCGCTGTCAACACGGTAAGTACGACCAGGTGCAATGACCCGAATTTCGGGCATGCCCTGCCCTGCTTCTAACTGCGATTTGTAACGCTTCACGTGCTGCACCGCATGGCGAATTTGCATGGGGCTGGTGTGTGTGCGCAGCAAATGACCGCCTTCTACATAAAAGGTGTCGTGCATGGAGCGGGCTGGATGATCTTCTGGTGTGTTCAAGGCGGTGAAGTTGAACCAGTCGGTTTCAATTTCAGGGCCTTGTGCCACTTCAAAACCCATGGATCCAAAAATTTGCTCAATGCGCTCTAAAGTGAGGGAAACTGGGTGCAGTCCGCCTTGGGTGAGGGGGCGCCCTGGCAATGACACGTCGAAAGCTTCTGCTTTCAGTTGAACGGACAACTCTGCATCGGCCAAAGCTTGGCGGCGCGCATTCAGCGCAGCTTCAATGCCCTGCTTGGCCAAGTTGACGGCAGCACCAAAGCTTTTCTTTTCTTCAACGCTTAACGCAGCCATGCCCTTCATCATTTCTGTGATGCGGCCTGACTTGCCCAAATACAAGGCTTTGGCATTCTCAAGATCGGCGGGGGTTTGGGCCTGCGCAAAACTGGCGCTGGCCGCTTCAACCAAACTGTCCAACTCGGTCATGGTGGGAACTTTAAAAGGAACTTAAATTCAAAATGAAAAAAGGATTGAAGCCTTCGCAAGCCTCAACCCCCTTAATCGACTGTGATATCGACTGCGTGAGTAATTAAGCTGCGGCCAATTTGGCCTTGACTTGGTTCACGATACCAGCAAAAGCGGCCTTGTCGTGCACGGCGATGTCCGCCAACACTTTACGGTCGATTTCGATGGCCGCCTTTTTCAAGCCGTTGGCGAATTGGCTGTAGGTCATACCGCATTCACGAGCCGCTGCATTGATACGAGCGATCCACAACTGGCGGAACACACGTTTCTTGGCACGACGATCGCGGTAGGCGTACTGACCGGCCTTCATCACCGCTTGTTTAGCGATGCGGAAGACATTACCGCGGCGGCCGCGGAAACCTTTGGCCAGGGCCAATACTTTTTTGTGACGGGCTCTTGCCGTAACACCACGTTTTACGCGAGGCATATTTTCTCCTTGTTCGTCAGTGAATTACAGGCCAGCCGAAGGCAGCATTTGTGCCATATGACCCATATTGGTCTCATGCACGCCTACTGAACCACGGAGGTGACGTTTGTTCTTGGTTGTCTTCTTGGTCAAGATGTGACGCTTGAAGGCTTGACCGCGTTTAACGGTACCACCAGGACGAACTCGGAAGCGCTTTTTAGCGCTGCTTTTGGTCTTCATTTTGGGCATTTGACTGCTCCTTAATTTGTGCTCGTGAGGCGTCTGCAAACTCCTTGCAGCCTTGTTGGCCCCGAGACACTTTTAATCAGCCATTCACCGAGGTGAACAGCTGTTTCACTCCGAAGCTGCCGGAGCGGCTTCGTTGGCTGTTTTACCAGCCGGTTTTTTTCGACCTGGTGCAATCATCATGATCATTTGGCGGCCTTCCAACTTTGGAAACTGCTCAACCACAATCAGATCGCCCAAGTCATCACGGATACGCTGCAACAGTGCCATGCCCAACTCTTGGTGGGTAATTTCGCGACCGCGAAAACGCAAGGTCACTTTGCACTTGTCACCATCGGCCAAAAATCGGCGGATGTTGCGCATCTTGATGTTGTAGTCACCGTCATCGGGACCAGGTCGGAATTTAATGTCCTTGATTTCAATGACCGTTTGCTTGGCTTTGGCTTCGGCAGCACGCTTTTGTTCTTGGTATTTGAACTTGCCGTAGTCCATGAGTCTGCAAACCGGGGGTGTTGCGGTGGCTGCAATTTCAACCAAGTCAACATCCAACTCTCCTGCCATGCGCAAGGCATCTGCCAGAGAAACGATTCCGAGGGCTTCGTTCTCGGGTCCGGATAAACGGACCTCAGGAAAAGTGATTTCACGGTTCAGGCGATGCTTACGCTCTTCGCGCTGACGGCGGTCACGAAATTCAGTGGTAGCGATGGTTTAAATCCTTTAAAAAATAACTGCACAAGGCAGCCTAAACCGACGAGCAAGCGTCAAGCTAAAGCAATCGGAAAATACCTTCAAACTTTAGATTCAATGTCTGATTGGATGAGTTCAATGAACGCATCAACAGACATGACACCGAGGTCTTTGTTACCTCGGGCGCGAACCGCGACAGTACCTGCAGCCTTTTCTTTGTCGCCTGCGACAAGGATATAAGGCGGCTTCTGCATTGAATGCTCGCGTATTTTATACGTGATTTTCTCGTTTCGGAGGTCTAAATCGACCCTAAGGCCTTGATTTCCCGCTAGTTTTTGCATTTTTTGGGCAATTTCGCGACAGTAATCGGCCTGCGAATCGGTGATGTTGCACACAATCACCTGAATGGGAGCCAGCCAAACGGGCAAGGCGCCTGCGTGCTGTTCGATCAAAATTCCAATGAAACGCTCCATGCTGCCCACGATGGCGCGGTGCAACATGACGGG
>SXXD01000271.1 GCA_005789685.1 Burkholderiales bacterium | reverse complement strand
GAAAACACCTAAAACACTGGCCGCGCCACCCATGTCAAATTTCATCTCATCCATTTCGCCGGGCGGCTTGAGTGAAATACCGCCGGTATCAAAGGTAATGCCTTTGCCAACGAGCACAGTGGGCGCCTCAGATTTAGCGCCCCCCTGGTATTTCAGCACAATGAAACGTAGCGGCTCGGAGGACCCTTGCGCCACGGACATGAAAGAGCCCATGCCCAATTTGGCAACTTCCTTGGGACCCAGCACTTCGCAAGACATTCCGCCTGATTTGGCCATGGTCATAGCGGCCTTGGCCAACATGGTTGGCGTTGCATGATTGGCGGGTCGGTTGGCCCACTCTTTAGCAAACTCAATGCCTTGGATCATGCCAACGGTGGCTTTCAAGCCGTTTTGCAGGCTGAGATTAAGGCTCGGCAAGCCCACGCTGACTTGGCTTAATGAGCGCGTGGCGGGTTTTGATTGGGTGGTGCCATAAACATAGGTTCCATCAGCCAAAGCTAAAAGCAAGGCTTGCAGGGCCTGCGCACTGAGGGGTTCGGGCGAAACGACAGTGAGCTTCTTGGTTTCGGCGGCTTTTAAACTGGCAGTCAGCCCGGATATGGCAGATTTCATGTCAGCGGCCGTGGCAGCTCCTACCCCCAAAAACACCACTTTGGATGCAGAAATACCAGCTGCACCGTAGGCGTGGAGAACTTTCCCTTTTTTGCTTGAAAAGTCCTTGGCCTTCATCGCTTTTTCAATCAGCAAGGAAAGTGGGTCTTTGGCGGCTTGAAAATGGTCAGAAATGAGGACAATCAAGACGTTTGCGGGGGATTTTGCGGCGGCTGCCAAAGAAAGTGTTTTTAATTCAAAGTTCATAATTGAGGTTTTCCAATCCAACAATGTTATTCCATTCTTCCATTCAAAAAGATTTAGGCCGAAGTTTTGGTGCCGCCATTGTGGTTTTTGCCACGATCCTGAAAATGATACTGGCCATGCCTAAGTTGCACAGAACAGAAGGCGGCTCATGAGAACCATTCGCCGATTAATTCACGGGGAAATCATTCGAGCGGTTAGTTTTGTCGCCATTGGCTTTCTGGCCTTGTTTGTTTTTTTCGATCTGGTCGATCAACTTCAAACCTTGAGCCGAAACAAATTTCAGGGTTATCAACTGCAGCATGCGCTGATGTATGTAGCCTTGCTCATGCCCAGTCATTTGTATGAGTTGCTGCCCATTTCAGTTTTGATTGGTGCTATTTTTGTCATGGCGCGTTTTGCACAAAGCTCCGAATTCACCATCCTTAGAACAGGCGGATTGGGGCCATGGCGCGCACTTCAAACGCTCTTTCAGTTGGGCCTTTTGTTTGTGACTGTCACCTTCTTATTAGGTGACTACATCTCGCCTTGGACAGACAAGCAAGCACAGCTTTTGAAGGCGCATTATCAAGGACAAATTACCGTTGGCCAGACTGGCGCGTGGCTGAGAGAAAAGCAGGCGCAATCACAATTTGCTGTCAACGTCAAATCCCTGAGCAGCGAAGGCCAGCCCGAGAATATTCGCATTCACGAATTTGACAATGAAGGGCGGCTCAAATCAATGACCCTTGCGCCAAGTGCCCAATTGATGGGTGACGGATCTTGGCTTTTGAAACCCGCTGATCGGCGCATTTTTCACAATACAGCCGCCGAAGATTCAAAAATCGAAATTTTGAATCTGCCGGAATGGTCATTGAAAACCGAAATCACTTCCGAGATGATTTCTGCTGCGCTCCTCAGTCCCGATCGAATGAAAACCATTGACTTGTTTCAATACATGCGGCATTTGGCTGCCAATGGTCAAAATGCACAACGCTATGAAATTCAGTTTTGGCGAAAGGTGTTTTATCCACTGAGTTGCTGGGTCATGCTGACGCTTGCTTTGCCATTTGCTTATTTGCATTTCAGATCAGGCAACATCGCAGGCTATGTTTTTGGAGGGGTCATGGCTGGCATCAGTTTTTATTTGTTGAACAACGTTTTTGGCTTCATTGGCAATCTGCAAAATTGGCAACCTTGGCTCACAGCCGCTGCGCCCGCACTGATCTACAGCGTGGTCTCACTGGCTACTTTTTGGTGGCTGGTTTTACGCCAATAAAGGTTTTTTTGATGACAAACATCAGCTTTCAACATGCCATCATTCTGTTTGCTCACGGCTCAAGAGACGCCTTATGGCGACGTCCCATTGAAGCAGTTGCCAATCAGATGAAGCAACTTTCACCTGACACACAAGTGGCATGCGCCTACCTTGAACTGACCGAGCCTGACTTGCCGACTACCGTTGCTGGTTTGGTTCAGACGGGCGTCAATGCCATTCGCATCGTTCCCATGTTTTTGGGGGTGGGCCGGCATGCCCGAGAAGATCTGCCTTTGTTGCTGCAAGATCTCATCGTCCAACATCCTGGTGTAACTTTCGAATTGCGAAATGCCATCGGCGAAGAGCCTGCAATGACTCGAGCCATGGCGGCAATTGCTTTAAAGTCCAACCCTTAGATTCATAAGGCATAATAAACTCAATCTTACTGGGTTTATTGATATGAACTTGCATCAATTTCGATTTGTACAAGAAGCCGCCCGTCGCAATCTCAACCTGACAGAAGCAGCCAAAGCGCTGCACACCTCTCAACCAGGGGTTTCCAAAGCCATCATTGAGTTAGAGCTTGAACTGGGCATCGACATCTTTGCGCGCCACGGCAAAAGGCTGAAGCGGATCACTGAGCCAGGACAACACGTT